>NZ_CP083556.1 GCF_025144465.1 Leisingera sp. S132 | reverse complement strand
CGCTGTTTCCTCAGTTTCGGGTCGACGACATCACGCAGGGACTCGCCCAGGAAGGTGAAGCCAAGGGTTGCCAGAATGATCGGCAGCCCGCCGCCCACTACCAGCCAGGGGGTCTGGCGGATCAGCGAGTAGCCGTCTTTCAGCAGTGCGCCCCAGCTGGGTATCGGCGGTTTCACTCCGAGGCCAAGAAAGGACAGCCCGGCCTCCAGCGCAATCACTGTGGGGATGTCCATCGCCGCCAGCACCGCCAGCACGCCGACGATATTGGGCAGCATATGCACGGCTAGGATGCGCTTCATGCTGGCACCCATGGAGCGTTCGGCCAGGATGAACTCGGAATTGCGCAGGGTGAGCGTCTGGGTTCGCGCAACCCTGCCATAGGTCGGGATCGATGTTGCCATGACCACAAACACCACGGTCTGCAGGCTTGGCCCCACCAGCGCCACCACGGCCAGCGCAAACATCACCGTCGGGAAGGAGCGGATGGTGTCAAAGAACAGCATCAGCAGGTTGTCGAGCCATTTCGGCCCGTAGCCAGCGATCATGCCCAGCGTCAGGCCGATAGCCATGGCGCCGAAGACGGCCGGCAGGGCAACCTGCAGCGCCACTTGGCCGCCGGCAATCACGCGGGAAAACGTATCGCGGCCCAGCTGGTCAGTGCCCAGAAGATGGGTCCATGACGGTCCCTGCAGACGTGACTTGATGTTCATGCCAACCGGATCGAAGGGCACGATCCAATAGGCGAAGATGGCGCAGAACACGATGGTGCCGACAATGATCAGCCCCATCAGACCCAGCGGGTCGCGGGCGACACCTTGGATGATCTGGCCCAGTTCGGAACGGGATTTAGCCATATCTCACGCCCTCCTCAGTTCGCGTTGCGGGCACGGGGGTCGAGCCAGGCGTTGATCAGATCAGCCAGCGCGGTGGACACCACAAACAGGCCGGTCGAGATCAGCACCGATCCCATCACAATCGGATAGTTGCGGGTGGTGATGCTGTCGATCACCAGCTTGCCCAGGCCGGGGCGGGCAAAGACGATCTCGGCAAAAACGGCGGAACTGAGCAGGAACCCCATGCCGACGCCGATCACCGTAACCACAGGCAGAATGGCAATACGCAGCGCATAGACCATCACCACCCGGCGCTCATGGATGCCAAAGGCGCGGGCGGTGCGGATGTGGCTTTCACCCATCACTTCCAGCATCGAAGCGCGCACCAGCCTTGCAATGTATCCGACCCAGGAAAGGCCGATAGCGAAGGCAGGCAAAACCAAGTGGTTGAGGCGGCCCCAGAAGCCCTCGCCTGCACCGATGGCCGGGAACCACTGCAGGTGCACTGCAAAGATCAGAAGCGACAGCAGGGCCACAACAAAGGCTGGGGCGGCGACGAAACTCACGGAAATCGCAGCCGTGATCCTGTCAATCAGCGTATTGGGATGCGCTGCGGCATAGGCGCCAAGCGCAATGCCTAGCGTCGCGGACCACGTGATCGAGCCCAGGATGAGCCAAAGGGTATGGGGCAGCTGCTGGAACACAATCTCGGTCACCGAACGGCCCGAGAACACGTCGATCCCCAGATCGCCCTGCATCAGGTTGCCGTAAAAGATGAGAAGCTGTTTCCAGATCGGCTGATCCAGCGCCAGTTCCGCCGTCAGCCGTGCCTGCAGCTCTGGCGTGGCGCGCGGGCCCAGCATGATCTGGACCGGATCGCCGGGCACGGCGCGGATCATCAGGAACATGACGGTGACCGCCACGATCAGGATCAGCAGTGCCAGCCCGAACCGCCGGGTTGCATAAAGTAACATGGCCGCATGGCTCCCTTGTCTTCGCTGTGCGGATGAAAACGGCACGGCCGCGCCGCATTTTGCAGCCGTGCCAGGTCAGGCCCGGGGGGAGGACCGGGCCTGAGGGGAGTGTCAGGCTTTGCCGAAATAGCGCAACAGCGCCAGCCCGTCGGGCCGCAGCGCCGGCACAACGCCTGCGGAGTGGATCACCGGCGTTGCCTCATGGGTCAGGAACCGGTAGGCGCCGCTTTCCTCCATCAGGTCCTGTGCCCGCCGGTACATTTCGTCCCGCTTGGCCAAGTCGGTCAGCTGCGAGGCCTCGGCGTGGATCTTGTCGAACTCATCGTTGCTGAATTGCTCCCAGTTCCAGTGGCCGACCTGCTCGGTGGTGAACCAGGAGGTCGCGTAGTAGGGATCAGGGGTCATCGAGTAGCGGTTCAGCACCAGCTGCAGGTCCTCGTTGTCGGCGCTGGCCCAGAAGGCCCCGGATTCCAGCACGTTGACCTCAACCGTGATGCCGATCTGAGCCAGCGTCGCCTGGATCACCTGCGCCGCGGTGGTAAAGGTGGTCTTGTTCAGCGTGTCGAGCTTCACCGTCACGTTGGTTTCACCGGATTCCGCCAGCAGCTCCGCGGCCTTGGCGAAATCTGCCTGCGGCGGCACCAGCGACTGCGGACGGTGGCCCGCCAGGCCCGGAGCGATGATGCCGGTCGAGGGTTCGACCGCACCGAAATAGGCGGCTTCCAGCACCGAAGGCACGTCAATCGCGTGCTGGATCGCCTGGCGCAGCTTCTTGTTCTGCAGCTTGGGGTGGTCCAGATTCATGCCGAGCCATGCATAATACAGCGATGGATACTCCAGCAGCGTGCCGCCGTTGGGCACACCGGCGCGGTAACGCTCGACGGAGCCGAGCGAGACACGGGTGAAATCCAGCTCACCGGCTTCAAAGGCGATCTCGGCGGTGTTTTCGTCGTCGATCGGCAGGATCTCGATGGTGTCCCAGGCGGGGGCTTCACCTTTCCAGTCCGGATTGCGCTTCAGGACGGTCTTTTCCTTCGGCGACCAGCTGTCGCGCAGGTAGGGGCCGGATTCCGCCAGCGGATCGGTGGTTGCCTTGCCGCTGGCGGCCTCCCAAGCCTTCTTCGACACGATGTTGCCGGTGATATAGGGCAGCGCGATGGACCACAGCGGCGCAAAGGGCTCTTTCAGCACGATGGTGCCTTCCCGTTCGCTGGTCACTTCCACATGGCTCAGCGGCCCCATGTCGGGCTTGTTGGGGCTGTCGGTGGCCTCATCCACGATCCGCTCAAAGCTGAACTTCACGTCTTCGGCAGTCATTGCCCCAAATCCGTTGGTAAACCCGATGTCGTCGCGCAGCGCGAAGTTGATGTGGGTCTCGTCGCCTTGTTCGATCATCGCGGCGGCATCCATCTGCCAGTCCCATTCGCGGCCCGGCTTGTACTGGATCAGCTTGTTGTAGATCGAGGCATGGATTTCCTCGTCGATCACGCCTTTGGAAAACGCCGGGTCGATGCTTTGCATGTCGCCGTAGGAGCGCACCCGCAGGGTGCCGCCCTCTGCCGCCATGGCGCGACCGCCAAGGCCCATGGGCAGCGCCGCCGCCGCCCCGAGTGCCGTAGCGCCTTTCAGAAATCCGCGGCGTCCCACCGCTGTCTTGGTCCATTCGATCTTCATGGTGTCCTCCCTTGGATCAGATCAGCTCCGCCTGTGCTCCTCCGATCTGCTTGCGCCCCGCAGCGCGGCTCTTGGCGGGTCTTTCAGCAGGTTTCGGTATCCCCAAGCCCAGACGGCTTGGTTGCAGAAAACGCCTGTTTCGCGGATTGAGGAACTGTGCAATCATGCGCGAATAGGTGCGATATGCATCATTCCCGCGTCAGTCCGCGAAAGGAAGTCGGTCATGCCGGAAAATTTTTCCGAAAACCTGCGGTCACTTTGCGCCGAACATGGCAGCATTGCGCAAATCTGCCGCGAGGTTGGAATCAACCGTCAGCAGTTCAACCGCTACCTCAACGGCTCCAGCCTGCCCGCCGCTCACAACCTGCGCCGGATTGCACGCTATTTCGACATTCCGGAAGCGCGGCTGTTTGCCCCTCAGGCCGAGTTCGAAGCCCAGCTCAGCGATGCTGCCCGCACTGCCCCACCGGGGCCAAGCGACAGTTTCCTGGAACCGTTCCGCGGCCAGCAGCGCAATCTGAAACGCTACTTGGGCTTTTACCACGCCTATTTCCGCACACCGTCCTGGGGTGAGGGAATCTTTTGCTCCCTGACCCGTTTCTTTGAAAAGGACGGGTTCATCCTGTCGCGCAATCTGGAAATCGCCCATGATCCGGAGCAGAGCATCCGGCAAATCTCGCGCTACGAAGGCATGGTGACCCAGCGCGGCAACCGGCTGTTCATCACCGAGCATGAGCGCGCCCATGAAGGCAGCGTGGCGCAGACCATCCTGTTCTCGGCGCACCGGCAGCAGCTGAAATACCTGCGCGGCATGACGATGGGATTGGCCTGGCGCCCGTTTCCGCGCCCCTATGCGGCACGGGCGATCTGGAAACGGCTGGATGAACGGGTGTCGGCACGCGAGGCCATTGCCGCCTGCGGCGTCTACCCGGTGCGCAGTACGCGGATAGACCCGACAGTGCGGAATTACCTGGAGGCCTCAGCAGCTGAGGACTTTCCGGATATGCCCGGCAGCGTTCTTCTCTAGGGTTCTGACCCTCTGCCGCAGGCGGGCGGTCAGCTGCTGGTTTGCTGAAGCGTCTCCCCGCCTTCGGGCATATCTTCGATGAGCCTGGTTTCCAGGAGCTGTCCGCTGCGGTAGAGCACCGGGGTGGCGACGGCGGCGATGTGGCTGTTGAACTCGCGCAGGGCGCGCAGGGTCTCCAGGTGGATGTCGGAGGTGTCAAAGCTCTCCCGCGCGCCGTCCTGCAGCCGCTTCAGGTGGCGCTTGCGGCTGTCGTGCTCCATCCGCTTCAGCTCGGTCTTCTCCAGGCTCAACAGCCGCGCGCTCTCCAGGTCATCGGAGATCAGCACGTTGGAGGCCAGCTGCATGTTGGCCAGGATCGCCTCATGCATGCGGGTGATTTCCAGCCAGCCCTCGCGCGAGAAGCTGAGGCCCTTCTTGTTCATCTCTCCCGCCAGCACCGTCAGGCGGCGCGCCACCACATCGCCCGCGGTCTCCAGCCGGATGGCGTATTCCATCAGGCTGCGGGCGGTCTTCAGCTCGGCCCTGCCGAACGCCTCCTCCGGGATCGCCGCCACATACTGGCGGATGCCGGAGAGGCAGGCGTTCACCTCCGCGTCCATCTGCTGCACCGCCCTGATCTGCTCCTTGCTGCCGCCCTTGTAGAGGTCCAGCACCGGGCGGAACATGGCGCCGGTCTGATCGGCCATCCGCAGCAGCTCCCGCTTGAGGTTGGCCACTGCCTGCGCGGGCGAGCCGTAGCTGCCCTGCTCCAGCGCGCTGACCGGGCGGCCCGGCTGCGCCGCCGCTGCCTGAACGGGCTCCGGGAAGGCGCGGGCAAAGACGCCGCCCAGCGGGGTGCAGGCGGGCAGCGCCAGCAAGAGGAGCGACGCGTTGAAGGCGAGATGGGCATTGACCAGCATCTGGCCGCCCTGCGGATCGCCCAGCCAGCCCTGGCGCAGCGCCAGATTGGCGGCAAACAGGCAGAGCACCGCCCAGGTGCCGCGCAGGGCGAGGTTGGCATAGGGGATGCGCCGCGCCTTCAGCGCCATGCCGCGGCTGAGCCAGACCGGGATAAACGCGGAGCCGAAGTTCGCCCCCAGCACCAGCGACAGGCCGGCGGCAAAGGGAATGGCGCCGATCTGCACCAGAGTGACGCACATCAGGATCGCCGCCACGCTGGAATGCATCACAAAGGCCAGCGCGCCGCCAACCAGGAAGGCGGTGATATAGTCGCGTGCCAGGTAGCCCGCCACCGCCGGCAGAAAGGCGCTGTCGCGGATCGGGTCCATCGCCTCGCGCAGAAAGCGCAGTGAAATCAGGATGAAGGCCACGCCCATCAGGATCCGCCCCAGCTGGCGGGCCTTCTTGGCCTCGGTCTTGACAAACAGGTAGCCGCCCGCCGCCAAGAGCACCGGCACCAGCCAGTCGAGCTTGAACGACAGGATCTGGATGATCAGCGCCGAGCCGAGATCGCCGCCCAGCACGATCGCCAGCCCGGTGGGAAAGGCGAGATAGCCGCTGGCGGCAAAGCCGGAGGTCAAGAGCGCCACCGCGGCCGAGCTTTGCAGCACGATCGCCAGGACCAGCCCCATCAGCCCGGCCTGCAGATGGCTCTGGCGCGCGGTCAGCAGCCGCTGGAACGAAGCGCCGTAGCTGCGCTCAATCCCGGTCCGCACCATCCGCACCGCATACAAAAGCAGCATCGTCGCGCCAGCAAGGCTGATCAGAAAGGTCAGTATCGCCATATGGTTATCCCTTGATCAGCGCCATCATCCCGGCGTGCAGCGCAGGCGTCGCCGCGGCAACGACCCGGCCATCGGATGCCAGATCCAGCGGCTGGCCGTCCCAATCGGTGATCACGCCGCCCGCGGCTTCGATAACGGCGGATACCGGCAGAAAGTCATAAGGCTGCAGATCATAGTCGATCACCGCATCCACATGACCCGCCGCCAGCAGCGCGTGCGGATAGCAGTCGTAGGCAAAGCGGCGCGTCTGCCCGGCCTGCATCAGCCGGTTGAACAGCGCTGGAATATCGCGGTGGATCTTGTCGCCTTCATTCACATAGAGGACCGCCTGATCCAGCCGGGTCTGATCCGACACATGGATGGGCTGCCCGTTCAGAGTGGCGCCCTGGCCGCGCACACCCAGGAAAGTTTCCCCCAGCGCGGGCATACCGACTACCCCCAGCTGCGGAATGCCGCCCTTCAGGAACCCCAGCAGAAAACCGAACAGCGGGTGCCCTGAGAGGAAGGAGCGGGTGCCGTCGATCGGATCGATGATCCAGACCTCCGCGCGGTCCGCCCCGGCAAAACCGTGTTCCTCGCCAAAGATGCCGTGGTCCGGAAAATGCTGCTCCAGATAGGCGCGCACCTCGTTCTCGACCGCCTTGTCGGCCTGGGTGACCGGGCTTTCATCTGCCTTGAACTCAATCCCCAAGCGGCCGCGGAAGTAACCGCGTGCGGCCTCTGCAGCGATCCCGGCGATCCGTATGGCGTGGTCAGCATGGGTTTCTGTGGTGGGCATCGTTGCGGCTTTCCTTCCTGAGGCCGGAGAGGTTGGCTCTGCGACCGGATTCACCGCCAGAATTTGTAAAAATGTGGATTTCGTCAACAGAAAAGCCCATAAAGTGACCGAAAAACCAAAGCTCCGCACCGAAAAATTGCGTTTTTTGCGCAATTCTTGGGGCTTTGCGGGTTTGATGGGCCTGGTCCTGTCTATCCGGCGCCCGCCAGATGCCTTGTGGCCATGGAAAACAGCTCCGCCTGCGAAGCGATGCCCAGTTTGGAATAGGCGTGATGGCGGTGGACTTTGACGGTGCCTTCGGCAATGCCCAGATAAGCTGCGGCGGAGGGGGTGGAATGGCCCTGCAGGATCAGCTGCACCACCTCCCGCTCCCGCGGGCTGAGCACGCCGGTGCCAAAGGCTTGCATCCGGTCTTCCCAGTCTGCAGGCTGATGGGCGGAAGCGGTGTCTTCCACCTGCCCCCATTGGCGCCGGATGGCGGCGGCGATCACAGCGAACACCGCATTCAGCCGTTCCGTGTCTGCCGCCTCAAACCTTTGCCGGCGGGCAAACCGGGCCAGGGACACGATGAACCAGCGCTCCGCCCCGTCCTGCACTAGGATCCCGATCTCGTCGCTGATGCTGATCTTGCGGTAGAAGGCGCGGTAATATTCCGAGCGGTAGAACGCCTCTGGCGCCAGGTCCATCAGCCGGTAGGCGCCGGGCGTGCAGCCGTTGCGGCAGGCCTGATAGAGCGGGTCCAGGAGGTAGGGGCCGCTGGCGTAGAACTCCACCGTGATCGCGGCCTGCAGCTCATCCAGATCCTGATAGAGCGGCACTGGAGGCTTCGCGCCCGCGTAGTGCGAGATGACCATCGAATCAAAGCTGCAGCACAGAGACAGGATCTGCCGCAGTGCGCCGGGAAAACGCTCAGTTGCGATGGTGTCCGCCAGTGCGGTCATCGCCTTAGCCCAGCCAGCGGGCAGCGGAGGGAAGATCGGGGCGTCCATCATCCATACCTAAAGATATATATCCTTGGCCAAGTTTGCCGGCATAAGCGCGAAAGTCAAACTGGGTCCAAGCGAATTTTCAACATGACGGAGACCCAGATGACCGATTCCTCCAGCGTGAACCCCGTGCAGGGCGATCTGGCCTTTACCCGCGAAAGCGACCGCGGCGTGGTGGCCGAAGCCAGCTATGCCGGCGCGCTCAGCTTCATGCGGCGGCGCTATTCCCGCGACCTTAGCCGCGCGGATGTTGCGGTTATGGGGGTGCCGTTCGACTTGTCGGTGTCCAGCCGGTCCGGCACCCGGCTGGGGCCGCGGGCGGTGCGCTCTGGCTCCAGCCATATCGCGTGGTCGGCACCCTGGCCGTGGAAAGTTGACCCCTACGAAGTGCTGCGGGTGGTTGATTACGGGGATTGCGAGTTCGACTATGGCTATCCGCACAAGGTGCCAGGTGAAATTGCCCAGGCGGCACGGGATGTTCTGGCCACCGATACGGCGCTCTTGTCAATTGGCGGCGACCATTTCATCACCTACCCGCTGCTGCAGGCGCATGTGGAGAAGCACGGGCCGCTGAGCCTGATCCAGTTTGATGCCCATTCCGACACTTGGGCGGATGAGGAGGGCCGCATCGACCACGGCACGATGCTGTGGCACGCCATCCGCGAGGGGCTGGTGGACCCGTCCCGGTCGGTTCAGGTCGGCATCCGCACCCACAACCCCGACCCGCTGGGCATGAACATCATCGACGCCATCGAGGTGCAGAAGTCCGGCCCGGAAGCGGTTGCGGAAAAAATCCGCGGCATTGTTGGCGATCACAAGACCTATGTGACCTTCGACATCGACGCGCTGGAACCGGCCTCTGCCCCCGGCACCGGCACCCCGGTGATCGGCGGCCTGTCGCCCTATCAGGCGCAGGAGATCATCCGCGGGCTGGCGGGCACCGACGTGGTGGGCATGGATGTGGTTGAGGTCGCCCCGGCCTACGATATCTCCGAAATCACTGCCATCGCGGCGGCCACCATCGCCAACGATCTGCTCTGCCTCTACGCGGCTGGACCTTCCGGCCAGCGGTGAGGCAGGGCGCAAGGGGGGCACGCCGCCGGTTCATCCGGGCCGGATCGCCCCCGAAAGCGAGAAATGCGCCGGGAACAGCGCCGCCAGGAACCGGAAGATGATCCGGGCGGCTTCTTCCCGGTCAAAGCGGCCGGGGTGCAGCAGGAAGTCGGTCCACATGCCTTCAAGCAGCGCCAGGGTGCCGTGGGTGGCATCGCGCGCCACGCCGGAGGCATCCGGCGTTCCGGCCTCCCGCACGATCCGGGAAAAGGCGTTGTGAATCATGCCGCGCAGCCGGCCGTCGCGGGTGTCCGAATGCTCGGCAATGGCCTTGCGGTTGCGGGATTCGCCGCGGAAGGCGTACCAGATGTTGACATTGCGCTGGTTCAGCACCCGCTCGCTGAGGTCGCCGCGCACGATCATCTCGATCCGCTCCTGCGGGCTGTCGCCCGCGGTCTGCAACAGCGCCTCCAGCCCGTCGTAATACTCTTCCGAGGAATGATGCGCCGCGGCCTGAACCAGATTGTCCTTGCCGCCGAAATGCAGGTGGATCATGCCGCGCGACAGGCCGGCGCGCTGGATGATTTCGCTGACCGAAGTCTCCGCGATCCCCTTCTCCGCCACGGAATCCAGCACCGCGCCGATCAGCGCCTGGCGGTTTTGCTCGCGGTTCTGTTCCCGTTTTCCGGCCATGTGTTCCTTTGGTCCTGGTCGTTGCTACCGCAATAACGCGGTTCACTGCTGTGCGGCAAGCGGTGCCGCATGCCCAGTTTAGGCACAGGGCCTGCAGTTTCTCCAGAATAAATGGACGCTTGTACATTTTTAAAAGAATCCTGTTGACAGACTCCCCTGCCAGCCGTCAGGCTTTGATGGACGATTGTCCATTTTTTAGGGTAGCACCTCGCCGCAACCCTGTACGCAACGGAGACACATGGCTGGATTTCTCAGAACCGAGGCTGGAAAGGGCCTGGCGCTCAGTGCTCCGGCATCGCTCTATGTGGGGTTCCTGGTTGCCGCGCCGCTGGGCATTCTGGTGGCCTACAGCTTCTGGACCCAGACCTATGTCGAGATCGACAAGACACTGACCTGGGCCAACTACCTGGAGGCCGCGACAGATCCGCTGGTCCGCCACCTGATGCTGCGCTCGATCCTGATTGCCGCGGCGGTGACGGCGGCGACCGTGGCGCTGGCCTACCCGATTGCCTACTTCATCGCCTTCCGCACCCAAAAGAAAACCATGTGGCTGCTGCTGATCACCATCCCCTTCTGGTCCAGCTACCTGCTGCGGGTGTTCAGCTGGAAACTGATCCTGGGTTTCAACGGCGTGATGAACTCGGCACTGATCTCATTGGGGCTGATCAGCGAGCCGCTGACCTTCCTTCTGTACAATGAATTCGCAGTGGTGCTGACCCTGGCCCACGCCTGGGCACCCTTTGCAATTCTGCCGATTTATGTCTCGCTGCAGAAGATCGACCGCTCGCTGCTGGAGGCCGCCACCGACCTGGGTCTCACCAAGCTGGAGCGGTTCATCCGCGTCACCCTGCCCCTGACCGTGCCCGGCATCATCGCCGCCAGCCTGATCATTTTCATTCCTACGGTGGGCGACTACGTCACCCCCTCGCTGGTCGGCGGCTCGCAGGGCAAGATGGTCGCAAACCTCATTCAGGTGCAGTTCGGTCCGGCCAATAACTGGCCTTTGGGCGCGACGCTATCGCTGGTGGCAATGGCGTCGGTCGGCTTTGTGGCGATCCTGTTTGTCATCCTGGCCACCGCATTGGGGAGGAGGATCCGTTGAGCACACCGGCAAGCCAATCCCTGAACAAGCCGCTGAGCGCTGCTGCCAGCAAGCTGCGGCGCAGACCCCTCCGCTTCCCCTGGCTGCTGGTCTATGCCATCGGCTACTTGATTTTCCTGTATCTGCCGGTGCTTCTGCTGCCGCTGTTCTCCTTCAACGATGGCACCATCGTCGCCTTTCCGATGAAGGGCTTCACCCTGAAATGGTACGTCCAGCTGAGCGCGCAGGACACGCTCTTGCAGGCGATGGTCAACTCATTGATCGTCGGTGCAGTGACCGCGCTGGTGGCCACCTCGCTGGGGCTGTTCGCGGCCCGCGCCTATGTCCGCTACCGTTTCAAGGGGCGCGAGGTTTCCGAGGGGCTGGTGATGCTGCCGCTGGTCATTCCGGGCATCATCGTGGCGTCGTCGATGCTGGTGCTGTTCATCTCGCTGGGGCTGAAGCCGTCGCTGACCACGGTGATCCTGGGCCATGTGTTTGTCGCCCTGCCCTTTGCTGTCTCGATCATGAAATCCGCCTTTGACGACTTTGACCAATCGCTGGAGGAAGCTGCCTTTGACCTTGGCGAAAGCGTCATCGGCACCTTCCGGCGGGTGACCCTGCCGATCGTGGCGCCGGGCATTGTTGCCAGCCTGCTGGTCACATTCACCGTCTCCTTTGATGAGTTCGTGCTGGCCTTCTTCCTGTCCGGCAACCAGCCCACCCTTCCGGTCTATATCTGGAGCCAGATCCGCTTCCCGGCCAAGCTGCCGAACACGCTGGCGCTTGGCTCGCTGCTGCTGCTCGCCTCGGTGCTGCTGTTGCTGACTGCCGAATATTTCCGCCGCCGTTCCGCCAAGTCCGCCTGATGAAGGATACGCAAATGACCAGCCAGAACATCATCGAAATCTCCGGGGTGGAGAAACGGTTCGGCACCTTCACCGCGGTGCGCGATCTGACCCTGACGCTGCGGGAGGGCGAGTTCTTTTCCCTGCTCGGCCCGTCCGGCTGCGGCAAAACCACGGCGCTCAGGATGATCGCGGGTTTCCAGGACCATGATGCCGGCAGCATTCGTATCGGCGGCCAGGACATGGCGCATATTCCGGCGAACAAGCGCCCCACCAACATGGTGTTCCAATCCTATGCGATCTTCCCGCATCTGAACGTTGGCGACAACGTTGCCTTTGGCCTGCGCAAGCTGAAGCTGGGAAAGGCTGAAACAGACGCCCGCGTCGCCGAGGCGCTGGAGATGGTGGAGCTGGGCGGGTTGCAGTCACGCAAGGCAACAGAACTGTCCGGCGGCCAGCGCCAGCGGGTGGCGCTGGCCCGCGCGCTGGTGATGCGGCCCAAGGTCTTGTTGCTGGATGAGCCGCTGTCAGCGCTCGACAAGAACCTGCGCGAGGCGATGCAATTCGAAATGCGCCGCCTGCAGCAGAAGCTGGGCATCACCTTTGTCATGGTCACCCACGACCAGTACGAGGCGATGACCATGTCCGACCGCATCGGCGTGATGTTCAAGGGCCAGCTCAAGCAGGTCGACAAGCCCGAGGTGCTCTATGCCCGCCCCTGCAGCCAGGAAGTCGCCGCATTTATCGGCGGCATGAACTTCCTGGATGCGGCTGTCACCGGGGAGGCGGATGGCAAACTGCAGGCTGAGGTGCAGGGCTTCGGGCCGCTGTCCATCGACGTGAACCCCAATGTGGTGCGGCGCGGGCCGCAGCTGCTGGCAGGCATCCGTCCCGAACAGCTGGAGATATCGGCGCAAAGGCCCGCCGGCTACGACGGCTATCTGCAGGGCACCGTCACCAATGCGGCCTTTTACGGCGAGAACGTGCATTACCACGTCACCGCCGACGGCCTGCCGCAGCCCATCGCGGTATCGGTGCCGAACTACTTCCACACGGTTGATCACAAGCAGGGCGATCCGGTCTGGCTGGGGGTGCAAAACGCCTCCGTCATCGACCTCGGCGCCCGCGAGGCATGAGAAAAAAGGGAGGAAGAATGATGAAACACTTCAAAACGGTACTGGCCGCGGCCACGGCCTTGACCGCCTCGGCAGGCATCGCATCCGCCGACGCCGCCAGCCTGTCGGTCTTTGACTGGTCCGGCTACGAGGATCAGGGGTTCTATGGCGATTACGTCGCCAAATACGGCGGCGCGCCCAGCTACACCTACTTTGGCAGCGTCGAAGAGGCCTTCACCAAGCTGCAATCGGGTTTCGCCGCAGACCTCGCCCACCCCTGCACAGACGGGCTGCCCAAATGGGTGGCAGCGGGGCTCCTGAAGCCGATCGACACTTCGAAAATCAGCAATTGGGACAGCCTGCTGCCGCAGATCAAGGATGTGGACGGCGTCACCATCGACGGCCAGACTTATATGGTGCCCTTTGAATGGGGCAATACCGGGCTGATCTATCGCACCGACCAGGTCGACGAGAGCGCGGTCTCGCTTCAGCTGATGGCCGACCCCGCCTATCAGGGCAAGATCGCCATCCCCGACGCGGCCTCCTCGGCCTATGCGATGGCGGCGCTGGCGACCGGTGCCTCCAGCTACACCGATATGTCGGACGAGGAATTCCAGAAAGCGTCTGATTTTCTGCGCCAGATCCACCCGAACGTGCGGTTTTACTGGTCAGACGCGGGCCAGCTGGATCAGGCCATCGCCAGCGGAGAGGTGCTGATGGGCTGGGGCTGGAACCAGTCGGAGCTGAACCTGATCTGGAACGAGACGCCGGCCAAGATGATGCGCGACATCGACAAGGGCATCGCAACCTGGGTCTGCGGCTATGTGCATCTGAACTCGTCGACCCAGAGCGACGAGCAGGTCTACGACATGCTGAACGCGCTGAGCGCCGAGGCCAGCGGCAAATACATCATCGAGAACTGGGGTTATGCTCATGCCAATGCCGATGCCTTCAAATCCGCGGATCAGAGCCTGATCGAAACCTACGGCTTTGGTGATGTCGACAAGTTCTTTGAGGGCAGCCTGTTCTTTGATGCAGTCAACCCGGAACTGGAAGGCCGGATGCTGAAGGAATTCGAGCGCATCAAAGCCGGGTTCTGATCCCCGCAAGCGGCGGGCGCTGACGCCCGCCGCCCCGCCCGGACCAAAAACCAAGACATAAAAGGATGTGCCAGCATGCCAGGCGCAAATGGGTATTCCATTCTGTTCGAGCCGGTGAAGATCGGCCCCGTCACCACCCGCAACCGCTTTTTCCAGGTGCCGCATTGCACCGGGCTGGGCCACGTGCGCCCGCAGGCGGAGGCGGCTGTGCGTGCGATGAAGGCCGAGGGCGGCTGGTCCGTGGTCTCGACCCAGGAGACAGAGATCCATCCGACTTCGGATCTGGGGCCTTATGCAGAGCACCGGCTGTGGGACAAGCACGACATCCCTGCGCTGCGGCTGATGACCGAACAGGTCCATGCCAAGGGGTCGCTGGCAGCGATCCAGCTGGCCCATAACGGCCACCACGCGATGAACCACCTGACCCGTGCCCCGGCGCTGGGGGTCACGGACCGGCCGATTGACGTGGCCTACCCGAAACAGGCCCGCGCCATGGACAAGCAGGACATCCGCGACCTGCGCCGCTGGCACCGCGACGCGGCGCTGCGCGCCAAGGAGGCAGGCTTTGACATCGTCTATGTCTACGCAGGCCACCAGATGACGCTGCCGCACCACTTCCTGCTGCCCCACTACAACACCCGCAGCGATGAATACGGTGGCAGCCTCGAAAACCGCGTCCGCCTGACCCGCGAGCTGCTGGAAGACACCCGCGAAGTGCTGGACGGGCACTGCGCCGTCGCCTTCCGCTTTGCCGTTGACCAGATGATGGGGGCCGACGGCATGCAGGCCAGCGAGGAAGGCCGCGCGGTGGTCGAGATGCTGGCGGATCTGCCGGACCTCTGGGACGTGAATGTCGCGGACTGGAGCAATGACAGTATGACCACCCGGTTCCAGCCGGAAGACGGCTACCAGATCCCCTACACGGATTTCGTGAAGCTGGTGACGAGCAAGCCGGTGGTCGGCGTCGGCCGCTTCACCTCGCCCGACCTGATGGCCTCGCTGGTTGCCAAGGGCGTGCTGGATCTGATCGGCGCAGCCCGTCCTTCAATTGCCGATCCCTTCCTGCCCAAGAAAATCGAGGAGGGCCGCATCGAGGACATCCGCGAATGCATCGGCTGCAATATCTGCGTCTCAGCGGACAACCTCGGTGTCCCGATCCGCTGCACCCAGAACCCGACGATGGGCGAGGAATGGCGGCGCAAATGGCATCCCGAGCAGATCGCCCCCAAGCAGCAGGAAGAGGCGGCGCTGGTTGTCGGCTCCGGCCCCGCGGGCCTGGAATGCGCGATGCAGCTGGCCAAGCGCGGCTATCAGGTGACGCTGGCCGAAGCGGGTGAGGAATTCGGCGGGCGGGTGCTGAAGGAAAGCCGGCTGAAGGGCCTCTCTGCCTGGAAACGGGTTGCGGACAACCGCCTGTGGGACCTGCAGCAGCGCGGCAACGTGCAGATGTTCACCGGCAGCAAACTTGGCGCCGCTGAAGTTGCAGAACTTGGTATCCCCAATGTCTTTCTGGCCACCGGCAGCATCTGGCACCGCGACGGGCGCGGCCGCACGTCGCCGCAGCCCTTGGAGATCAAGGACATGCCCGTGTTCACTCCTGACGACGTGATGGAAGGCAACCTGCCGCCGGACAATGGCCCGGTGCTGCTTTATGACGACGATCAGGGCTATATCGGCGGGGTGCTGGCCAGCCATCTGGCCGCGGCGGGACGCAAGGTGGTGCTGGTGACGCCTGGCGCCATTGCCTCGGCCTTCACCGATCTGACGCTGGAACAGCACCGGGTGCAGGCGGAACTGCTGCAGGCGGGTGTAGAGATCATTCCGCTGCATGCCCTGCAATCTGCGGATGCCACCGGAGCAGACCTGTCCTGTGTCTACACCAGCCGCAGCCGCCATGTGGATTGCACCAGCCTGCTGATGGTCACCTCCCGCCGCCGCGACAGCGCACTGTTTGATGAGCTGAAATCAGATCACGCGGACAGTTTCACCACGCTGGAGCTGATCGGCGACGCCGCCTCCCCCGGCCTGATTGCCGATGCGGTCTTTGCCGGTCATCTGGCGGCCCGCAATTTCGAACGCGACCCGGCGGCGGCAGACGCCGACTGGTTCCGCCGCGAACTGATTTCCCTCGAAGATACGGGAGGCGCATGATGCCCAAAGACGACCTGCAAATGATGCGCGAGCTGATGGAGAGCCACCGCGAGGGTTTTGCGCTGGAACGCCATTTTTATACCTCAGAAGCGGTCTATGACCACGACATCAAGATGTTCTGGAACCGCAACTGGATCTGGGTCGGACACGTCAGCCAGATTGCTGAACGCGGCGACTATTTCCTGTTCGACTACGGGCCCGAGTCGGTGATCGTCGTGCGCGACCGCGAGGGCGACGTGCGCGCCCACATGAATGTCTGCCGCCACCGCGGCTCCCGCGTGTGTTTGGAAAAACAGGGCACCGCGCGGGTGTTCTCCTGTCCCTACCACGCCTGGACCTTTGGCCTCGACGGGCGGCTGCGCGGCGGCCGCGCCATGGGGCCGGATTTTGACCCCTCGGACTACGGGTTGTTCCCGGTACAGGTGCAGACTTTCCAGGGGCTGATCTTCATCTGCGCCGATGAAAACCCGCCGCCGCTTGCAGACAGCCTGGACCGTTTGGCGCCTCTGTCGGCACCGATGCAGTTGGAGAACCTGAAACTGGCGCATGAAGCCTCCTATCCGGTGCCTGCCAACTGGAAACTGGCACTGGAAAACTACCTGGAATGCTACCACTGCGCCCCCTCGCATCAGGAGTATTCCCGCAGCCACTCGCTCAAGGATCCGGCGGATGTGGCGAAATACGGCGCGGATTTGCGCACTCGCTCCGCTTCCATCGGCCTGCCGGTGGAGGAGCTGGATCTGACCGGTCCCAATGCACAGGCGCCGGGCTCGGACATCTACTGGCGCCGCTATCCGCTGTTCCCCGGCTACCAGACCGGCAGCAGGGATGGCGAACCGCTGGCGCCGCCGCTGGGGGCTCTCAGCGGCCATGACGGCGGGGCCACCGATCTGGCCATCGGCACGCTGAACTACTTCCTGATCTATGCCGACCATCTGGTGGGCTACCGCTTTGTGCCCCGCGGCCTGCAGGAGACCGACATCCAGATTGCCTGGTACGTGCGCGGCGATGCCGAAGAGGGGCGCGATTATGACAAGGAAGCCCTCATATGGCTGTGGCATGTCACCTCGCTCGATGATGAACGCATCATCCGCCACAATCAGGAGGGCGTGAATTCGCACCGTTTCGCGCCCGGCCCGCTGTCTGAGATGGAATGGAGCCTGCCCGGCTTTTACCGAAGCTATTTCAGCATGCTCTGACCGAATCTGAACCACACTTTGCCGCAGGCCCGCATGGGGCCTGCCCTGACCCTGCCCCGGAGACCGCTATATGGTTGACGTTACCAAGACCCGAACCCGGCGCCGCAGCGGCGGCCGCGATGCCCGCGCCGCGGCCCGCGCCCAGTCCACTGCCAGCCAGGCGATCTGGCCCGGCATTTCCGGCGGACGCTACCGGCCGCTGTCCGATGCGGACATGCAAAAGATCCACAACGCCGCGCTGACCATTCTGGAACGCACCGGCATCGGCGACCCGACGGAGGAGCTGCTCGACCTGGTGCTGCCCAAGGGTGCCTCTCTCAGCGAACACGGCCGCCTCTGCTTTCCCCGCGCGTTGATGGAGGATCTGCTGGCCGGTGCTGCCAATGAGTTTTACGTTCACGCCCGCGGCAGCCGTGCAGGCAAGGACGACATGCACTGCACCATGGACAAGGTCTACTACGCCAACTCCGGCACCGCGGTGACAACCTTTGACGCAGCCAGCCGCAGCTACCGCCCCTCCACCATCCGCGATGTCTATGACTTCACCCGGCTGGTGGACCGGCTCGACAACATCCACATGACCGGCGACACCGTGCTGGGCACCGATGTGCCGCAGGATTTTGAGCATGACATGTCGATGCTCTATTCCATCCTGGCGGGCAGCGAGAAGCCGTCCTGCCTCACCTTCCGCGACCGTTCCCACATCAAGCCGGCGATCGAGATGTTCGACATCGCCTCAGGCGGTGAGGGCAAGTTCCTGCAGAAACCATCGGTGATCTTCGGCGGCTGCCCGATTGTCTCGCCCCTGCGGTTGGGGCGCGAGAACCTGGAGATCATGATCGACACCGCCAAGCTGGGCCTGACCTGCGATCTGGCGGTGCCGCCGCAGGCCGGCGCGACCTCCCCTGCCCCGCTGGCCGGCACGCTGGCGCAGGCGGTGGCCGAAACCCTTTCCTGCGTCGCCATCGTCAACCTGATCAATCCCGGCACGCCGGTGGTCTTTGCCGCCTGGCCCTTCATCACCGACCTGCGCACCGGATCGTTCACCGGCGGATCGGGCGAGCAGGCACTGATCGGTGCCGCCGCCATCCAGATGGGCAATTTCTACAACCTGCCCACGTCTGTGGGCTGCGGCATGACCGATTCCAAGATCCCGGATGCGCAATACGGGTTTGAAAAGGCGCTGACATTCTCCCTTGCCGCCCATGCCGGCGCCAACCGCCTGTGCGAGTTCGGCGGCATGGTCGGCTCTTTGATGGGCTGCTCCTTTGAATCGATGGTGATCGACAACGAGGCCGCCGGCATGATTTCCCGCACCCTGCGCGGGATCGAGGTGAGCGACGACACCCTCTCGGTCGAGGTGATCCACGACTGCGCTACCGGACCGGGCCATTTCCTCGGCAACACCCAGACGCTGCAGTACATGGAAACCGAATATGTCTACCCCGACCTGCTGGACCGGGAGCTGACAGATACCTGGGAAAAGGCGGGCAAGCAGACCATGTTCGACCGCGCCCGAGAGGTGTCGGACAGGATCCTGGGCGAGCATTACCCGAATTACTTCGGCAGCAAGCTCGACGCAGAGGTCCGCGCCAAGTTCCCCGTCAAACTGCCGCCGGAGATGATGCGCCCCGGCAGATGATGCCGGGGGCCGTGTTCACTGAACCACCGGCTCCTGCGCCAGCTCCAGATGCAGCTTGCTGCCGGTATAGGGGCTGGCGGCGATGGCTGCGTCGTCCAGTTCTACGCCCAGACCCGGCTTCTTGGAGGGGATCACATAGCCGTCCTCCCAAGTGATTTCGGATTTCAGGCAGGACATATAGGGGCCTTCAAAGGTGCCGATGCTCTCCAGGATCAGAAAGTTCGGACTGCAGGCGGCAATCTGGATATTCGCCGCCGCCACCACCGGTCCGCAGTAAAGATGCGGCGCGATCTGCGCCTGCCGGGTTTCGGCCATGGAGGCAATCTTCTTGGCCTCCAAGAGGCCGCCGACCCGCCCCAGATCCATCTGCAGGATCGAGGCTGCGCCAGCCTCCAGCACCCGGGCGAACTCATGCTTGGTGCAGAGACGTTCGCCGGTTGAAATCGGCACAGAAGTAAACCGCGCCACCTCTGCCATATCGGTGGGGTTTTCCGGCGGCACCGGCTCCTCGAACCACAATGGCTCGTAGGGTTCCAGCCGCCGCGCCATGCGCTTGGCACCGGAGACGGTGAACTGCCCGTGAGTGCCGAACAGCAGGTCCGCGCGGGTGCCGACCGCCTCGCGGATGCGTTTGCAGAACATCTCGCTGCGCTCCAGATCCTCCAGCCGCGGCTGGTGGCCGTCATAGATGGTGTACGGTCCGGCGGGGTCGAACTTCACCGCGGTGAAGCCCTGCTCAACCCGCTGCAGCGCCACCTCCGCCGCCATATCCGGGTCGTTGTAGACGTTGGGCGTGTCCGGGTCCGGGTAGACGTCGCCCTCCGGCGGATAGAGGTAGGTATAGCTGCGCAGCCGCTCGTGCACCTGGCCGCCCATCAGCTCATAAACCGGCTTGCCCGCAGCCTTGCCGATGATGTCCCAGCAGGCCATTTCCAGACCGCTCAAGACCCCCATCACCGTCACATCGGGGCGCAGCGTATAGCCCGCGCCATAGGACTTGCGCCACAGCTTCTCGATATGATGCGGATCGCAGCCTTCGAACTGGCGGGCAAACATCTCCTCTGCCATCGCGCAGCACAGATCCGGGCCGAAGGTCGCGTTATAGATCTCTCCTACCCCGGTGATGCCGCAGGCGGTGGTCAGGCGGACAAAGATGAAATAGCGCCCGCCGTGACGCGGCGGCGGGTTGCCGAACACAAAGGTTTCGATGGTGTCGAGCTTCATCTGAATTTCCCTGTCATTCAGCCGCCAAGGGCCTGTTTTCGTTGTCTTCCAAAACCATTTCCGCACCACGTGCGGCCAGCATCATCGTCGGCGCGTTGGTATTGCCGGAGGTCACATTCGGGAACGACGAGGCATCGATCACCCTCAATCCCGCCATCCCGTGCACCCTCAGCCGCGCATCCAGCACCGAGTCAGCCGCAGTATGCCCCATCCGGCAGGTGCAGGAGGCATGAAACACGCTGCCCGCGCGTTCGCGGAAGTTTTCCAGCAGCGCAGCATCATCCATCCCGGCGATATCCGGCACCCGCCGCTCCCGCGTGACCCGTTTCATCGCGGGGGTGGCGGCCAGCGCCTGCAGCAGATGGCTGGCGCGGATGGCGGTTGCCTTGTCTTCCTCTGCCGACAGCGAGTTCGGCTCGATCAGCGGTGCCTGGCCTGGGTCGGCAGATTGGATAGTGATCTGCCCGCGGCTGACCGGGCGGCTCGGCTGCACGCACAGCAGGAAGCCGTTGTCCTTGTCGATCTGCGGCTTTCCGTTTGCCTGCGTCGAGTATGACGCCGGGTTGCAGTAGACCTGTACATCCGGCAGCGCCGCGCCCGCGGTGCGGACAAAGCCGCTGCACTGATTGACCGGCACGCTCAGCGGCCCCTTGCGGGTCAGCACATACTGCAGCCCGGCCTTCATCTGCTTGGCAAAACTGCCCAGCCGGTCGTTCAGCGTCGCGGTGTTGGCCCAGTAGAAATGCGAGACTGCCAGATGGTCCTGAAGCCCCTGCCCCACCTGCGGCAGATCATGGGCAACCTCGATCCCGTGCCGCTGCAGCAGCGCCGCCGGGCCGATGCCGGAAAGCTGCAAGAGCTGCGGAGAGTTCACTGCGCCGGCGCTCAGGATCACTTCGCGCGCCGCCATGGCGGTTTGCGGCTGGCCCTTCACCCGGAAGGCCACGCCGGTGGCGTGCCCGCCGCTGGTCAGCACTTTCTCCACCAGCGCACCGCTGATCACCGTCAGGTTGGTGCGCCTCATCGCGGGCCGCAGGAACGCATCCGCCGAGGACCAGCGCCGCCCGTCCTTCACCGTGCTGCGGACATAGCCCATGCCCTCGCCGCGCAGCGTGTTGGCGCCTTCCTCTGCCGCGGCATTCATGTCCGGCAGGAACGGCCAGCCCATGTCCTGCCCTGCCGCCAGAAAGTTCCTGGCAAAGGGATGCATCCGCTCGCTGAGATCGGTGACCCGTACAGGACCCTTGCCGCGCAACCTGCGGCGGCCCTCATGCCATTCGTCGTTGGTCTCCAGCGCTTCATAGCTGCGGCGCACGTTGTCCCAGCCCCAGCCGGTTGCGCCTGCAGCCTCCCAATCGTCGAAATCATGCGGCAGCCCGCGCACATAGGCCATCGCGTTGATGGAGCTGGAGCCGCCCAGCACCTTGCCCCGCGGCCAATAGGCGGCGCGCCCGTTCAGCCCCGGGTCCGCCGCGGCGGAGTAGCGCCAGTTCACCTTGGGGTCCGAGAAGGTGAAGCCATAACCCACCGGGATCTTGATCCAGAACCGCCGGTCGCTGCCGCCGGCCTCGATCAGCAGCACCTTGTATCGGCCATTGGCGGTCAGCCGGTCGGCCAGCACGCAGCCGGCTGAGCCGGCCCCCACGATGATGAAGTCGAATGTCTGCGCCATGGCACGCCCGGGTCCGTTGGTTTCCCCTCAGTTTGCGCAGTGCAAAAGGCGTAAATCAAACAATGTGTTTTGCCCCTATGGCTAAACTGTGCTTAAAGCTATGCCATGACCGATCTGCCGCATGTCACCTGGCTCAAGGCCTTTGAAGCCGCCGCGCGGCTGAATAGTTTCTCTGCCGCGGCGGAGGAGCTGGGCCTGACCCCTGCCGCCATCAGCCAGCAGATCCGGCTCTTGGAAAAACACCTGAACACCCAGCTGTTCAGACGGCTGCCCCGCGGGGTGGCGCTCACCGACACCGGTCAGGCCTATGCCCAGCCGATCCGCAAATCCTTCATCGACATGCAGCAGGCCACCGCCGGCCTGTTCGGCAAGAAGCGCAAGCGGGTGGTCCGGGTGCGGGCCTCGATTTCCTGCGCAGCCTTGGTCATCGCGCCCCAGCTTGGCCGCTTTCAGGCGGCACACCCGGATATTCTGGTAGAGCTGACCACCTCCATCTGGGCCAACCGGTTTGACGAGGAGGGTCTGGACATCGACATCCGCTATGGCGGCGACTGGCAGGAAAGCGAGGTCCTGCATCTGGGTCACGAAAACGCTGTGCCCGTCTGCAGCCCTGGCTACCTGCACGATCTGGGCGGCAGCCCTTCGATCCATGATCTGGCCGGGTCAGATGTGGTGCAAATCTTCGGGTCCGAAACCGACTGGGGCCGCCTGTCAGAGCTGCACGGGCTGAACCTGCAGACACCCGCCGACTGGCTCAAGGCGGATTCATCCCTGCTGGCACTGCAAACCGTCGCGGCAGGCCACGGGGTGACAATGGTGCTGGAAAGCTTTGCCCGGCAATACATCGAGCAGGGGCTGGTGGTTGTCCCGACCGCATTCAAGCTGCCGAAACGGCGCTCGCATTACATCGTGATCAATGACCGCGCGGGCCAGCGGGAGGAGGTCAAGACCTTTTGCAACTGGCTCCTGGCGCTGTACCAGTCGCTGACCTGAGAGGGTTTTCCCCGCCGGTCCCCGCGGGGACAGACGTGGAAAACACTGCCCTTTACGTCTGCAATGCGTCCAGCGAAGCCGCCATTGCGCTCCACAATTCTTCTGCCGGTTCGGTGCCAACCGAAATGCGGATAAACCCCGGCGCCACTGCATCGCCCCAGCGGGCACGGCGCTCAGCTGAGGTATGCACACCGCCGAACGACGTTGCGGAGCGGATCAGCGGGCATCCGTTGATGAAGGCATCCGCTTGTTCCGCGCTGTCCAGAGTGATGGAAATCAGAAAGCCAAACCGCGCCATCTGCTGTTTCGCCAGCGCGTGCGAGGAGTCGGACTTCAGCCCCGGAAAGCGGATCGCCTGCACCAGCGGATGCGCGGCGAGCCGTTCGGCCAGCACCTCCGCAGTGCTGCACATCCTTTCAAAGCGCACCTCCAGCGTCTCCAGTCCCCGGTGCGCCAGCCAGGCCTCCTGCGGGCCGGGGATGCCGCCGCCGAACTGGCGCCACTCGCGCGCGGCCTGCAGCACATCCGCATTGCGGGTCGCCAGATGCCCCATCAGCACATCCGAATGCCCGCCCGGCGCCTTGGTGTCTGAGGCAACAACCACATCCGCGCCCAGCTCCAGCGGACGCTGACCCAGCGGGGTCATGGTGGTGTTGTCGACGATCAGCAGCCCGCCTGCCGCGTGCACCGCCTCAGCAATTGCGCGCAGGTCGCAAAGGTCGAGGCCGGGGTTCGATGGCGTTTCCGCAAAAACAACGTCAAAGCCATCGAAGCCTCCCTCGGCAAATGCGGTGGTGGGGCGCTGCTGCACCTCGACGCCGAGCTGCTGCAAAAACCGCTCGCTCAGGCGCCGGGTGACGTAGTAGCCATCCGAGGGGATCAGCAGCTTTGACCCTGCTTTGACGGTGGCAAACAGCGCTGCCGAGATCGCCGCCATGCCCGAAGGATAAGCCAGCGCAGGCGCGTCCTCCAGATATCCCAGCACATGCTCCAGATGCTCCCATGTGGCATTGTCGGCCCGGCCATAGCTGGGGCCGCCGGTCCAATCACCCGGCAGGTGGTACATCGAGCTTTGCGTCAGCGGCAGCGCCACCGGCTCGCCCTCAGTAAGTGTGTTGCCGCGCAAGTGCAGCATGGCGCCGGATTTGGGAGCGGTGGGAGTATCCATTTGCTGGCGCCTTTTCTGACTGCGGGTTTCGCAAATTCATAGCGGGCGCCAAGCAAGGGAGACAAGTCCGGAAACACTACGTTCCCGGCCTTCAGCTCGGTCCGTTTTCCTGGCGGCTCACCCCATCCAGCGCCGGACCGGGGCGGCGGAGTCCTCCAGCGCCTGGCAGACCACATCGATCAGGGTCGGGCCCTCGTGGGCAAAGGCCTCCTTGATCGCCTGATCCAGGTCTTCCGGGCGTTCCACCCGCCAGGTCTTGACCCCGAACGCCTCTGCCACTGCCGCGTGGTTGGTGCGGTTGAAGTCCACATTGTAATAGCGCTTGCCGCAGTCGTCGCGCTGGCTGGCCTTGATCCAGCCGAAGTTGGCATTGGAGAACACCACATAGGTAATGGGTGCGTTGCAGCGCACCACGGTTTCCAGCTCGCCGCAGGTGAAGTTGAAGGAGCCGTCGCCCATCATCCCCACCACCTTGGCGCCGGGCCGTCCGAACCAGGCGCCCAGCGATGCCGACAGCGCGTAGCCCAAGGCGCCATGGGCGCGGTTGGTGATGTACTGGCGGCCCGGGTGTTTCTGCTGCGAATAGGCGTTGTAGTAGGGGCAGCTGGTGCCGGGGTCGGAGACCACGATGGCGTCTTCCGGCAAGTTTTGATTGAGGGTGTGGATGATCTGCTCCGGCAGCACCTGATCGGTTTGGCTGTGTACCAGCTCCTCGAACTTGGCGAACTTGCGCCGCTTGATGTCCGCGATTTTCGCAGCAGCGCCAAAGGCCGGCAAATCGCCCTCGCGCCCCTCCAGATAGGCGTTCACCGCCTGCAAGCTGAGCTTCAGATCGGCCACCACGCCAACCTCTGTCGGGTAGTTGGCGCCGATCACCATTGGATCATTGTCGAAATGCACGATGCGCTGGCCGGGCTTTGGCGCTTCCCAGCGCGAGGTGGTGGTGGACCCTGCCCGGCAGCCCATGAAGATGACCAGATCGGCGCCCTCCATCATTTCCCAGGTCTCATCCGTGCCGCCGTTGGAGCCGACAACACCCAGCGACTGAGGATGGGTATCGGCCAGCGATCCCTTGCCGGAGATCGACGTGCCCACAGCGATGTCAAGGCGGGAGGCAAGCCTGCCCAGCTCCTCCATCGCGCCGGAAATCACCACGCCGCCGCCGCAGACGATCAGCGGCGATTTGGCAGTGAGGATGGCCTCAACCGCGGCCTCCGCAGCGCCCGGTTCCGGTGCGGCGCGGTAGGACGGGTAGCTTTGATGCTTGGGATCGCCCCAGATGTCACCGGCAGGAACATCATCATACTGGATGTCATAGGGCAGCCCCAGATGCGCCGAGCCGGAGCGGCCGGTGGTCATCGCCCGGAATGCCTGGCGCACCATGCGCGGGATGTGGTCGGCGCGCTTGATCACCGTATTGAACTTGGTCAACGGCCCCATCAGGACCTCCTGATTGACCTCGGTCAGCGGATATTTCCCGTAAGACCCCACGGAAATGTCGGTGGTGATCGCCAGCACCGCATAGGAGCTCTCATTGGCCTCGATCAGCCCCGGCAGGATATATGTCGCACCGCCGCCGGACGGCCCCTCGCAGACTCCCACCCGCCCGGTCACGCGGGAGAAGCCATCGGCCATATAGGCGGCGCTGCGCTCGTCACGGGTGAGGACATGGGTGATGCCATGCTCCAGCCGGTTCATGGCATCATAAAAGGGCAGCGTGGTATCACCGCAGAGGCCGAAGATATGGGTGACACCGTGCGCCTCAAGCGCGCGCACCATCGCCTCTGCGCCATTCATCGTGTTCTTCATCGGAACCTCCCAAAGCCTGCATGGAACCTGCCCCGGGGAGAGCCCGGGTTTTTGCACTCCAAACTGTATACAATAATGTAGATCAATGTGAAGGCAAAATGCCGGCGGGCTTCCGTTTCACTCAGCGGCTGCCGGCGTGAAGTTCTTGCTGCGCAAAATTTACGTTTTAAAACAGCATCTAATCAGGTTCCGGCGTCAGCATATCTGCCACGTATCCCCGCCAGGCTTCGGCGAAACTGGCGGCGAGCTGCGACAGCGGACGCTCGCTGGGGGTGAGGATCGAATAGCCAAAGGGAATCGCAGGCTCGAACGGCAGAAACCGGATCCGCTCCTCTCCTGCGTTGCTGCGCCGGTAGCTTTCGGCGCTCAGCACGTCGACAACGGCACAGGCCTGCCCGGCGGCGATGAAGTGGAACAGCGGCAGGAAATACTGCGCATCATAACGCAGGTTGAATTCGGCGCCGGCAGCCAGAAAGGCCTGCGATGTGGCCTGATAGGTGTTGTGGTCCGGCTGCAGCGCCCCCATCGGCTGCCCGGTCAGATCCGTGGCGGTGATCACCGCGCGGCCGGCCAGCGGATGGCTCGCGGGTACCGCGCAGAGACAGTTGCTGGGCAGCTCCTCTGCCGTATACAGCTTGCGGTCGCTGCGGAACCGGGTCATGTCGCAGAAACCGACATCGAAACTGCCGGCTGCCACCAGGCTGCGCACCTGCGGTGAAGAGCGCGTCGCCAGCGTCACCCGCAGCTCAGGCTTGCCTGCCACGAAGCGGCTGATGAAATCCGGCAGCAGAAAGGTCGACGGCCCCGGCATCGCCACGATCCGGATCGAGCCCTGCACCCGGTCGCGCATGTTTGCCAGATTCTGCTGGGCGGTCTCCATCCGCGACAGGATCTCGGTTGCTTCCTCCATCAGGTACTGCGCCTCCGGCACCGGTACCAGACGGCGGCCTTCGCGCAGAAACAGGGTCAGGCCAAGCTCTTCCTCAAGCGTCTTGATGGCAGCGCTGACGGCCGGCTGGGTCCGGTGCAGGTTGCGGGCCGCCTGGCTGACGGAGCCGCTTTTCATGACTTCGCGGAATACCGCAAGCTGGTGAGAGTTCATGGCCTGCCTCCTAGCGTGAAGGTTTCATAAAAATGATCTATACATACAGTATAATTTTAAATTTGAATTTATGACTTAGCTTACCCATGATGCAAAGATCATAGTTGGATGCTGCGCGGAAAGAGACGCGGCCAACACTCCAGGGAGGATGCTATGGGTTTTTTCAAGAAACTGACCGGGGCCGCATTGGCCTGCACCATGCTGACCTGCGCCGCAGCGGCGCAGGACATGACGTTTTTCCGCATCGGCACCGGCGGTGCGGGCGGCACCTATTTCCCGATTGGCGGCATCATCGCCAACGCCATTTCCAACCCGCCCGGCTCGCGTGCCTGTGACGAGGGCGGCAACTGCGGCGTGCCCGGCCTGGTGGCGATGGCGCAGTCGACCAACGCCTCCGCGCACAACGTGAATGCCATCCAGGCCGGCCAGATGGAAGCCGGCCTGTCGGGTGCCGCCACCCTGCATTTCGCCTATCACGGCAAGGGCAAGTTTGAAGGCAATGCCAAGCCCGACCTGCGGGTGATTGCCAACCTGTTCCCGGAAGACCTGCACCTGGTGCTGCCCAAGGGGCATTCGCTGGGCGGGCTTGCCGATCTGAAGGGCAAGCGCGTCGGCATCGCCCAGGCGGGGTCCGGCACCCAGATCGCGGTGGAGCTGATCCTGAATGACCACGGCGTCAACCGCGACAACATCGACGAGGCGGAGCTGAACAACGCCCAGTCCGCCGAGCGTATCGCCGACGGCCAGCTGGACGCCTATTTCTATGCTGCAGGCACGCCTGTCGCGGCGATGATCCAGCTTGACAACACCAAGGGCATGGAACTGCACAACTGGTCAGCGGAAGAGGTCAAGATGGCCAATACCACGGTGCCCTACTACATCCCCTCGACCATTCCCGCGGGCACCTACCCGGGGGTGGGCTATGACGTGAACACCGTGGCGGTCTCCGGCATGCTGGTCACAAATGCCAACATGGACGAAGAGCTGATCTATCAGATCACCAAGGCGATGTGGTCCGATACCGCCCGCAAGCTGCTGGACAACGGCCACCCCAAGGGCAAGGCAATCACCCTGGAAACCGCGCTGGACGGCGTTGAGGGCATCGGTGTGCCGCTGCACCCGGGGGCTGAACGCTTCTACCGCGAAATCGGCATGCTCAAGTAAACCTCCCCTGAACTGCGGCAGCAGGGTGCGCCTTGCTGCCGTTTTTGTTTACCGGCGCCCCTGCCTGCAATGCGGGTGAACGGCGCGCGCCGGCACGGCCCCCGGACAGGAGACCCCGATGTCCATGGACACCCATCTCGACAATAAGGCGCTAGAGGAGCTGGAGAAGCAGTATGACTCCGCTCTGAACACGCGCGACAACGGACCCAGGCTGACTGGCGTCATCTACTGGGCCAGCATTGTCTTTGCCCTTTATCATCTGTGGACGGCCGGTTTCGGCACCCCGGTGGACCATGTGCATATGGGTATTCACCTGGCGGGCCTGTTCCTGTTCATCTTTGTGGGCTTTCCGCTGATCAAATCATCCCGCAGCCTGGAGTGGCGCGGACCCAATCCGCTGCGCCCCGGCAATGTGCCGCTTTATGACTGGGCGCTGACCGGGCTCAGCATGGCGGCGGCGCTGTTCCTCTGGGTCAGCTGGCGCGGCTTTGACATGTTCGGTTTCGACATCGCCGAACAGGCGTTGCGGCAGGGCAATCCCTCCAGCCTGGATGTGTTCTTCGGCTCGGTGCTGATCCTGACGGTGCTGGAGATCGCGCGCCGCACCATCGGATTTGTGCTGCCGCTGATCATCCTGGTGTTCATGATCTATGCGCTGTTCGGCCCCTATATGCCCGCGCAAATCCTCAAGCATCCGGGCGTCAACTGGCAGCAGTTCGTCAACAACATGTACTTCCCGTCCGAAGGCATATTCGGCGTCACACTGTGGGTGGTGTCCACCGTGGTGTTCCACTTTGTGCTGTTCGGTGTGGTGGCGCAGCGGATGGGGCTGGGGCAGTTCTTTGTCGACAATGCGATGATCATGGCAGGCCGCTATACCGGCGGCCCGGCCAAGGTGTCTGTTGTCTCCTCGGCCTTCTTCGGGACCATTTCCGGATCTTCGATTGCCAACACGGTGTCCACCGGATCGCTCACCATCCCCAACATGAAAAAGATGGGCTACCCCGGCCATTTCGCAGGCGGGGTTGAGGCTGCGGCGTCCGCTGGCGGGCAGATCACCCCGCCGATCATGGGGGCCGCGTCCTTCCTGATGGCCGAGTATCTGGAGGTGCCTTACACAACCATCGTGATTGCCGCGATTGTGCCGGCGCTGATGCATTATATCGGGGTAATCTCGATCGTGCATTTCACCGCCAAGAAACTGGGGCTGACCGCCTATCCCAATGAGCAGTTGCCCAAGTTCCTGCAGGTCTGGAAAGACGGCTGGTACACAATCATTCCGCTGATCGCGCTTCTGCTGGTGCTTTTCTCCGGATACTCGCCGAATATGGCCGCCTTTGTCGGTCTCAGCCTGTGTATCGTTGTCGGCTTCTGCGCCTTTGACAAACCCGCGACACTGCTGATCCCCTTTGCCCTGCTCGGCTTCATCTTGTGGAAGGCCTCGCCCTACTCCGGCGAGGGGTATACTCCGGTGATGGCCGGGATGCTGGCGGCGCTCACCATAATCGGCTGCCTGCACCGGAACGAGCGGCAGAACTTCCGCGACCTGTTCGACAGCTTCCACGTCGGCGTGCAATACGCGCTGGCAGTCGGCGCGGCCTCTGCCGCAGTGGGCATCGTGGTGGGTGTGATCAACACCACCGGCGTCGGCTTCCGCCTCGGTTTCATGGTCACCGGCGGCGCCGCGGACATGGCGGCAGCCATTGCGCCGCTGCTGGAGTGGACCTCGATTGAGACCTTCAGCCAGCCGTCGATCCAGCAGTTCATTTCACTGGTGCTGATCGCCATGGCCTGCATCCTGATGGGGGCCGGCCTGCCGACCACGGCGCTTTATATCATGCTGGTTGCTGTTGCGACGCCTGCCCTCAGCCAGCTGGGTGTGCCGCCGCTCGCAACCCATATGTTCGTGCTCTACTACGGTGTGATTTCCGAGATCACCCCGCCGGTTTGCGCCTCGGCCTATGCCGCGGCAGGGATTGCCGGCTCCAACCCGTTCCGCACCGGGCTTAATGCCTTCACCCTGGGTCTGGGCAAGCTGATGGTGCCGATGGTGTTTGTCTATGCGCCGGTAATGCTGATCGTGCTGCCGGAATACTTTACCTGGACCGGGTTCATCCAGGTGACAGGCACCTGCGCGCTTGGGGTCTTTGCCATCGCCACCGCTGTCTCGGCCTACTTCCTGGCACCGCTCAGCGGCATTTGGCGGCTCTTGATGGCGATCGGAGGCCTGCTGCTGGTGGCGCCCTCCGGCGGCTCTGACCTCGCTGCGCTGGTTGTGATGGCACCGGTGCTGATCCAGCAGCTGGGCCAGCAGCGCAAACTGCAGGCAAAGGCGGTGCCATGAGCACATCAGCCCCCCCCGATGTGACGGTCCTGGGGGCCGGGATCGTCGGCATCTGCTCGGCCCTCTCGCTGGCTGAGCGGGGCCTCAAGGTCCGGCTCATCGACCGGGATGCGCCGGGCCAGGCAACTTCATATGGCAATGCCGGCATCATCTCCCCCTGGTCGGTGGTGCCGCAGTCGATGCCGGGCCTGTGGAGGAAAGTGCCCGGCTGGCTGCTGGATCCGCTGGGGCCTGTCACGGTCAAGCCCGGCTACCTGCCCAGGGTCGCCCCTTGGGGCCTGCGGTTTCTGGCTGAAGGGCGCGAGGAGCGGGTTCACCGGATTTCTGACGCCATGGGCTTCCTCTGCCGCAACTGCGTCGAAGGGTTCCGGCTGCATCTGGCGGGCACCGGCCACGAATCTCTCGTCAAGGACAGCTATTACGTCCATGCCTCGCGCAACCCGGAAGAGGCTGATCTGAACAGTCTCGGCAACCGGCTGCGGGCGGCTCAGGGCGCTGACATGGAGCGGATCGGTGCCGCCGAGCTGCGGGACCTTGAGCCGGCGCTGACGACGGAGTTTCAGGCTGCAATCCTGATCAAGGGCCAGGCCCGGGCGCTTTCTCCCGGCCGGATCGGCGCGGTGCTGGCAGAGAAATTTCAATCCATGGGCGGCGAGCTTCAGACCAGGGCCGTGCGGGGCATCCTGCCGTCCGGGACCGGCGGCTGGATATATACCACCGATGCGGGCCAGGACTGGACACCCAAGCTGGTGCTGGCGATGGGCGTCTGGTCCGGTGAGCTGCTGAAGCCGCTGGGGATCAAAATCCCGATGGAATCCGAACGCGGTTACCACGTGTCGTTTCAGAACCCTGGCGTCGCGCTGAACAACTCGATCATGGATATGGACATGAAATTCGTGGCCTCCTCGATGGAGGAAGGGCTGCGGGTGGCCGGCACCGCCGAGTTTGCAGGCCTCGACCAGCCCCTGAACCGGAAACGGCTGGACGGGCTGGCGGAGCTTGCCAAGGCGCTGCTGCCGGACCTCAGCGCCGATGACATGGAAACCTGGTCCGGCCAGCGCCCCAGCCTGCCCGACAGCCTGCCCTGCATTGGCGAGGTTGAAGGCTTCCCGGACCTGATCGCGGCCTTCGGCCACAGCCATTACGGGCTGATGATGGCCCCGAAAACCGGGCGGCTGGTGGCGGATGTCGTCAGCGGAACAGCCGTGAACGAAGACCTGTCGCCGTTCCGCACACGGCGCTACGAAAGGATCAAGGCATGACCATCCACCCCGGCGGCCAGAATATCTGCGGCGTCTCCATCGGCGTGCTGGCGCTGGAAAGCTACTTCCCCAAGCCGCCCGGCCATATCAAGAACCCTTCCAGCCTGCCCTTCACCACGCTGTATGAAATGCTGGACGGGATCACCGTGCCGAAACTGCTGGCCAACCCGACCGGCGAAATGAAGGACCGGCTGATCGAGGCCGCCCGGCGGCTGGAGGCCAAGGGCGTTCGGGCCATTACCGGCTCCTGCGGGTTCCTGGCGATTTTCCAGAAGGAGATTGCAGCCGCGGTGAATGTGCCGGTGTTTGTCTCCTCGCTGATCCAGGTGCCGCTGGCGCATCAGATGACCGGCCGCACCGTCGGGGTGATCACCGCCTCTGCCGCCAGCCTGACAGAGGCGCATCTGCGCGGCGTCGGTGCAGAAAACACGCCCGTTGTTGTGCAAGGTCTGGATGACGCAGAAGAATTCTCTGCCGTGATCCTGCGCAATGAACGCACCGCAATGGATCTGGCCAAGGTTGAGGCCGAACTGCTGGCCGCCGCCCGTGGCATGATCGCGCGCAATCCGGAGATCGGCCCGATCGTGCTGGAATGCACCGACCTGCCGCCCTATGCCCGCGCCCTGCAAGCGGCGCTGAACCGGCCCGTCTTCGACATCATCACGCTGTCTGAGATGGTGCACCGGGCAGTACTGCGCGCCCCTTTCCGAGGGTTCATCACCTGAAAATACGCTGAGGGCAGGCACAGAGAATTCCAGCCCTCAGCCCCGGATATTTTTGTATCTCTCGGCAGGGCAATCCCCCTACTGTGGCGCAGAACAAACCTTTGCTGCTGGATGTGCCATGCCCCATATCTCCGACGCCCTGCTGGACCAGATCCGCGCCCGTTTTGCCCAGGTGGACAACTGCCCCGAACAAGGCGCCCGTATCTTCTTTGAAAACGCAGGCGGCGCGCTGACGCTCAATTCGGTGGTGGAGACCTCGGCCCGCTATGCCGCGGTTCCCGACAACCAGGGCCGCGACAACCCCGGCAGCCAGGAACTGGTGCGGGTGATCAGCAAGGCCAAGGACGACATGCGGGTGATGATGAACGCGCCCGGCGGCCAGTTTTTCGCGGGCGAAAGCGGCACAGAGCTGCTGTTCCGCCTGATCATGAACGCCTGCCTCGGCACTGCAGAGGGCGGCACCGTGCTGGGCTCAACCCTGGAACACCCGGCGACGCGCTCCGCCTGTGCCCGCTGGGCCGGGGTGGCGCGGCAGACCCATGTGCTGATCCCGCATGACGACGCCAGCGGCACCATCGCCGCTGAGGCCTATGCCCAAGCGGTCACACCGGACACGGTTGTGGCAACCATCGTGCACACTTCTCCTGTCACCGGAATGGGCGTGGATGTGGCCGCCTGCGCCGCTGCTATCCGCGAAACCGCGCCGGACTGCTTCATTATCGTTGACGGCATCCAGCACGCCGCCCACGGGCGCATTGATCTGACCGCCTATGGCGTGGATGGCTATGTGATTTCGCCCTACAAGATGTTCTCGCGCCATGGCTATGGCCTCGCCTGGATCTCGGACCGGCTGACCGCCCTGCCGCATAACGCGCTGATTGACGGGCCTGCGGACAACTGGGAAATGGGCACCCGCGACACCGGCAGCTATGCGACGCTGTCGGATGTGGCTGATTACCTCGAATGGCTTGGCGGCGAGGTGAGCGATGCCACCGACCGGCGCGCGAAAATCGTGGCCGCGGGCGAGGCAATCCATGCCCATGAAAAAACACTGACCGACGCGATGATCCGCGGCACCGGCAATCTGCCGGGCCTGGCAGAGATGGAAGGCGTCACCATCCTGGGCGGTCCGGACAACCCGGCACGCGAGGGGCTGGTCTCGCTGACCGTTGACGGCGTGCCGTCAGTGGAAGTGGTCGAACGACTGAATGACCAGGGCATCCGCACCCATCTGCGCAAGGCGGACCACTATTCCGGCAACATCCTGGCCCCGCTTGGCATGGAGGCTTGCGTGCGCGTGTCCATGTGCCACTACAACAGCGTGGGCGAAGTGGCGAAGTTTCTGGGCGTAATGAAAGAGATCACGGGCTGACGTCTCTCAATCCGGCAGCAAGTTTATGCTGAGGGCAGCGACCGGCCCGGCGGGGTGGAAGCGAAGCGCCCGCCCCGTGGGCGGCGGGTCGGGCACTGCCCGGCCTATCGGCCAGGCAGTGCATTTGACAGAAGAGCGTCCCAGCCGCCCTCCGATGACCCAACAAATCCGGGGCCATTGGGTCTGAATTCTTCACGGGTCATCCAGCCCCGCCGCCGCTAGGGTCGCCCGGAAGGATTTGGCGGCCCGCCCCGGCCTGCAGGGCGCGCTGTTTCAGGCACGCAGGCAAGGGAACATGACGCATGAAAACCCATGCACAGGCAGTTGTCATCGGCGGCGGGCTGGTCGGCTGCTCGATCCTCTACCACCTGGCGAAACTCGGCTGGAAAGACGTGGTTCTGCTGGAACGCGATGAACTGACCGCTGGCTCCACCTGGCATGCGGCGGCCAACATCCACGGGCTGCACGACAACAACAACGTGACCCGCATCCAGCACTACACGATGAACTTGTACAAGGAGCTGGAGAAGGAAACCGGCCAGGGCTGCGGCGTTTTCCAACCGGGATCCCTGTACCTTGCCAAGACCGAAGAGCGCGAGCATCAGCTGCGCCTGCAGGAGGCCAAGGCGAAATACTACGGCCTGAACTTCCACGAGGTCAGCCGCGAGCAGGCCAAGGAACTGCACCCGCTGGCGCAGTTCGACGACATCCGCTGCATCATGTTCGAACCCGACGGCGGCAACGTCGACCCCTCGGGCGTGACCATGGCCTATGCCGCCGGCGCCCGCGCCATGGGCGCCCAGATCGAACGCTTCTGCCCGGTGATCGGCACCGAACAGCAGCCCGACGGCAGCTGGATCGTGAAGACCGAAAAGGGCGACATTCATACCCAATGGGTGGTGAACGCAGGCGGCCTCTGGGGCCGCGAAGTCGCCGCGATGGCGGGCCTCACCCTGCCCTTGCAGCCAACCGAGCACCAGTATTTCGTCACTGAAAGCATTGACGAGGTCGCCAATCTGGGCCGCCGCCTGCCCTCGATCGCCGACCGCGACGGCGAATACTATTTCCGCCAGGAAGGCAACGGCTTCCTGATCGGCGCCTATGAAAAGGACATGCGCTTCTGGGCCGAAGAGGGCACCCCGCTGGACTTTGCCCACGAACTGTTTCCCGACGATCTGGACCGGATCATGGAAAACGTGATCCGCGCCACCGAGCGTGTTCCCTGCGCCGAAACCGCCGGCGTCAAGCGGGTGATCAACGGCCCGATGATCTGGTCGCCGGATTCCAACGCCATCTGGGGCCCGGTGCCGGAGCTGAAAAACTACTTCTGCTGCACCGGCATCATCCCCGGCTTCTCGCAATCCGGCGGCCTGGGCCTGCTGGCGGCGCAGTGGATGATCGAGGGCGAGCCGCAGTACGACATGTTCGCCTGGGATCTGGCGCGCTTTGGCGACTGGGCCGACAAGAAATTCACCAAGGCCCGCGTCCAGGATCAGTACGCCCACCGCTTCGCCATCCACTTCCCGAACGAGGAACGCAGCGCCGGCCGCCCGGCCCGGGTGCGCCCTGCCTATGAGATGCAAAAGGAAATGGGTTGCGTATTCGGCCTCAACTGCGGCTGGGAGCACCCCCTGTGGTTCTCCGGCACGCCTGGCACCGCCGACACCAACAGCTTCACCCGCCAGAACTGGTGGGAGCCGGTGGGCCGCGAAGTGAACATGCTGCGCGAAAACGTGGGCGTGATCGACATCTCGAACTTCGCCAACTACGTGATCAAAGGCCCGGGCGCGTTTGAGTGGCTCGACAAGCTGGTCGCTAACAAGGTGCCCACGGAGATTGGCCGTTCCTGCCTCACCCCGCTGATTTCGGTCCGCGGCGGCGTGGCCGGCGACTTCACCATCACCAAAGTTGCGGACGACGAATACATGATGGTCGGCTCCGGCATGGCCGAACGCTATCACCAGCGCTTCTTCAACATGGTTGAGCTGCCCGAAGGCACCACCTTCGAGGTCGCCACCAACCGCATTGCGGGCTTCAACGTGGCCGGTCCCAAGTCGCGCGACATGCTGCAGCGGCTGACCAATGCGGATCTGTCGAACGAAGCCTTCCGCTTCATGCGCTCCCGCACCATCGACGTGGCGGGTGTGGAATGCCTGGCAATCCGCGTCTCCTTCACCGGCGATCTGGGCTGGGAACTGCACTGCGCCGAGGACGACCAGGTCAAGCTGTACTCCGCTTTGCTGGCCGCAGCGGCAGAGTTCGATGGCGGCCCGGTCGGCGGCCGCGCGCTGGGGAGCTTGCGGATCGAAAAGGGCTACGGCTCCTGGGGCCGCGAATACAGCCAGGAATACTGGCCGCAGGAGGTTGGCCTGGCCGGTCTCATCAAGCTGGACAAGGACTTCCTCAACAAGGACGCCTATCTGAAGGTCAAGGACAACGCCCCGCGCGAAATGCTCTCGGCCTTCGAAATCGACGCGGTGAACGATGCCGACGCCTCGGGCGGCGAGCCGGTCTTTACTCCGGACGGCAAACCGGTGGGCCGTGTCACCTCAGGCGCTTATGGATACTCGGTCGGCAAATCGCTGGCGCTGGGGTACGCCAACCCGGCCGTTGCCAAGCCAGGAGATGAGGTTGAGGTCTTTATCCTCGGCAAGCCGCACAAGGCACGCATCCTGGAAGCCGCCGCCTTTGACCCCGCAGGCGCGCGGCTGCGGGCCTGATCAGGAATGAGCAGTTGGCCCGTCGCGTCAGCGGCGGGCATGCGTCCGCCCGCCCCACGGCGGGCGTGTTCCGTTCCCGCCCGGGCGAACGCTCACCGTGATGCTTCTAGGTAAGGCGCAAGTTTAGATTGGCGCCATCCCCGCCGTGAGCCATGCCGCAAATGCGGCCTCATCCACGCCCCCCGTGGCCAGGTCCTCCATCATCCGCACGCCCTCCACCGGGTCCGGGCGGAACTGGTAGCCATTGAGCCGCAGAAAGGTCACGGCGGTCACAAAGGCCGTGCGCTTGTTGCCATCGACAAAGGCATGGGCCTTGGCGATGCCGAAAGCATAGGCCGCCGCAACCTCCGCCACGCCTGCATCGGAATAGGCCGCCAGGTTCATCGCCCGGGCGCAGCCCATCTCCAGCAGAGCCTTGTCGCGCATCCCCGCTGCACCGCCATGGCGCGAGATTTGCCGGTCGTGAAAGATTGTCACCGCTGCCAGCGGCACCCAGATGTATGTGCTCACGCCAGCGCCTGAAGCAGATCGCGGTTCTCGTCCATCACAATCTCAGCTGCGGCCAGCGCCTCCGCCACCGTGGGATCATGCGCCATCACGCGCAGGCTGCCGTCATCGCCGCGCACCACAAACAATGTGTCGCCTTCCTTGGCGTCCAGCATCGTCAGCATCTCCGTCGTCAGGGTGATGACGGCGGAGTTTCCGACTTTCCTGATCTTGGTCTCAATCATTGGCAGTCCTCATGTATATATAACCGTATATACGCGAAGGGCTGCCAGAATTCAATCCTGCCTGCAGGCAGCCCTGATGGCCTACAGTTCCATCTCCGCTGCCGCCTTCAGCAGCCAGCTCTTGAAGTGCTTGACCGAAGGCGTCGCCGCCTTGTCCTTGAAGGTGGCGAAATAGGTCCAGGGGCAATCGAGGTCGAAATCAAACGGCTCCACCAGCCGCCCGTCTGCCACATGGGACCGGATCAGTGATTTGGGCAGAACCGCGCAGCCCATTCCATTGGCGGCAAATTCCAGCCCCATGTTGGAGGAATTGGTCTGCAAGCCCCCCTTCAGCTCAATGCCGGTAAGCCCGTAGTGCTTGGCGATCTTCTCCCAGTAGACCGGCCGCCCCAGAATGTGGATCAGTTTCGCCTGCACCAGCTGTTCCGGCCGGGTCAGGGCCTCGCCCGCAACCTGGAAACCGGGCGCACAGACCAGCGCCAGCTTTTCGTCCCACAGCTTGACCGCCGGCCCCATCACATCATCCACGTGGTTGATGGTGATCGAAATGTCCGAGACGTTGGTCTCCACATCGACCCAGATCGTGCTGTGGATGGTCAGGTCGATATCCGGATGCGCCGCTGAAAACCCCTCGATCACCTTCAAGAGCCAGCGCTCCGCCAGGCTGACCGGGCAGGAGATCACAACCTCCCGCTTGTGGCTTTGCGAGATCAACAGCTGGGTGGCGGAATCAATCTCCTGCAGGGCGTGGCGGACCGAAGGCAGATAGGCCTCGCCCACATCGGTCAGCGACAGCGACCGCGGATGGCGCACGAACAGCGGCCGGCCGATGAACTCCTCCAGGCTGCGCACGTGGTTTGACACCGCCGATTGGGTGCAGTTCAGCTCATCCGCTGCCGAGGTAAAGCTAAGATAGCGCGCGGCCGCCTCAAAAGAGCGCAGGAATGTCAGGTGGGGCAGATTCTTCATCAAACGGGTCCGCTGGCGGTTTCAGGGCCATGTTCCCATGCAATGGATTGAGCTGCAATTCCAAAGGGATCACGCCCTGGGAGGGTCAGAAAGCGACGCCTGGCGCGCATTTCACGAAATAAAACGGCCCTATGACCCCGGTTTATTTGCGGGTCACCTGCGGCGGCTGCCCCTAGGCTTTGGCCAAAGCCCCCATATGGACCGCCTGACATGACAGCCACGTTTGACCGCGCCGCCGATTTCACATTTGGCCTTTCCTCCGGTGATCTGCCGGAAACCACCCGCAAGGCTGCGGCGCTGATGTTCCTGGACACGCTGGGCATCACCATCGGCGCCACCCCGATGGAAGCCGGGCGCATCGCCCGCGAAACCGCGGTCGCGCTTTATGGCTGCGGCGAAGACGGTCTGACTGCGCGGATGATGTTCGATGGCCGCAAGGTCAGCGTCGCCGGCGCCGCATATGCCGCAGCCACCGCCACCGATAATCTGGACGGCCACGACGGCTATTACCCGACCAAGGGCCATATCGGTGTTGTCGTGATCCCGGCGATTGCGGCCTTGGCGGAAACGGTACCGGATTTCTCCGGGCCTGAGGCGCTGGTGATCACCACGCTCGGGTATGAGCTGGCAGGCCGCGCGGCGCTGTCGCTGCATGCAACCGTCAGTGATTACCACACCTCCGGCGCCTGGAACGCGCTCGGCGTGGCGGCAATTGCGGCCCGGATGCGCGGCCTCAGCCGGGATCAGCTGCGCCAGGCGCTGGGGATCGCCGAATTCCACGGCCCCCGCAGCCAGATGATGCGCGAAATCGCCAACCCCACGATGCTGCACGACGGCTCCGGCTGGGGCGCGATGGCCGGCATGTCGGCGGCTGTGCTGGCGGAAAAGGGCTTCACCGGCGCGCCCGCTATCACCATCGAGGAAGACAGGGTGGTCCCGCACTGGGAAGACCTCGGCAGCTTCTGGCAGATGGAGCACCAGTATGTGAAGCCCTATCCGATCTGCCGCTGGGCCCATGCGCCGATCGACGCCGTGCGGCAGGTGATGCTGGAGAACAGCCTGAACCATGAACAGATCGCCAGGATCCACATCAATACTTTCCACGAAAGCGCCTGCCTTTATCCGGGCCTCCCCTCCACCACCAGCCAGGCGCAGTATTCACTGGGCTTTGCAGTTGCCATTCAGGCCGCATACGGGCGGATCGGGGTCGAGCACATCTCCGGCTCCGCCCTTGCCGATCCGCTGGTGGCCTCGATCCACAAACGCATCACCGTGGCAGAGGCCGCGCGCCACTCCGCCCGCTTCCCGGCCTGCCGGGTGGCCGATGTGGTGGTGACGCTGACCGACGGGCGCGTGTTCGAAACCGGAGACGTTCACGCCCGCGGCGGCCCCGAGGCGCCGTTCTCGCAGGACGATATCGTGCGGAAGTTCATGGAATTCGCCACGCCTTCGCTGGGCGAGACCCGCGCCGGCGCCATCCGTGAAGCGGTGCTGGGTTTCACCAATGAAGGCAGCAAATTCTCCGATCTTGGCCGTCTCATCTATGACGCGCCCGAAAACTAAGCCACCAACCTGACCAGAAAGACAGACACATGGCACGCGACAGACGCGGCGGCGGACGCCGCGGAAAATCCTCCCGTTCCGGCGGCAGTATCGACCAGCTCCCCTGGCAACAGGTCAAAAACACCTATCCGGCGTTTGAGCTCTTGAACCCCGAGCAGATGAACCAGCTGCACGCCACCTCGATGCGGATCCTGTCCGAGGCCGGCATCCGGGTGATGGGCGAAAACGTGATGGGCATTTTCGAGGCGGCGGGCGCCATCGTCGACCGCGATACCAAAACCATCCGCATCGACGAAAGCATCATCACAGAGGCGCTGAAGACGGTGCCGCCGGAGTTCACCCTGACCGGCCGCAACCGGGACAAGCGGATTACCCTGGGCGGCAATAACGTGACCTTCGGCCTGGTGGCCGGCCCGCCCAACGTGCATGACTGCATCAATGGACGGCGCTCCGGCAACCTGACCGACTACGAGAACTTCATCAAACTGGCGCATTACTTCAACGCCATCCACCTGATCGGCAACCAGGTCACCGCGCCGCTGGAACTGCCCGCCAACAACCGGCATCTGGATACCTACCTCGCCAACATCACTTATGCCGACCTCAGCTTCCACTGCACCGCTATTGGCCGCGGCCGGGCGCTGGACGGGATAAACATGATGGCAATCTCCCGCGGCCAGACGCCGGAAGAAATGAAAGATGACCCGGGCGTCATCACGATCATCTCGGTCAACTCGCCGCGGCTGTTTGACGATGCTATGGGCGACGGGCTGATCGCGATGGCGGAATACGGCCAGCCGGTCACGGTGACGCCCTTTACCCTGATGGGGGCGATGACACCGGTGACTTTGCCCGCCGCCCTCGCCCAGCAGAACGCCGAGGCGCTGTTCGGCGTGGTGCTGACCCAGCTTGTGAACCCCGGCACTCCGGTGATGTACGGCTCCTTCACCTCCAACGTCGACATGCGCAGCGGCGCGCCGGCCTTTGGCACGCCGGAAAACGCCAAGGCCAACATCGCCGGCGGCCAGCTGGCGCGGCGCTATGGCATCCCCTACCGGACCTCCAACGCCAATGCCTCCAACGCGGTGGACCTGCAGGCGGCGTATGAGACCATGATGGCGACCTGGGGCGCGGTGCTGGGCGGCGCCAATACCGTCTACCACGCGGCCGGGTGGCTGGAGGGCGGGCTGACCGCGTCCTACGAGAAATTCATCCTGGATGTGGAGATCATCCAGAACATGATCGAGTTCCTGAAGCCGATGAAATTCGACACCGATGAGCTGGGCTTTGACGCCATCCAGTCAGTTCCCACCGGCGGCCATTTCTTTGGCGCCCAACACACGATGGCACGTTATGAGACCGCGTTTTACCACCCGCTGCTGTCGGACTGGCAAAACTACGAGAACTGGGAAGCAGCAGGTGCGAGGGACGCGCTGAGCCGCGCGACCGGCCTCTGGCAGCAGGCGCTGCGCGATTATGAGCAACCGGCGATGGATCCGGCAATCCGCGAGGAACTGGACGCCTATGTGGCCAGGCGTAAAGAAGAAATCGGCTCCGGCGAGCCTTGATAGGACGGGTGCGAGGGGCCGGCCCCTCGCGCTCCCCGGAGTATTTTTGCAAAGATGAAACAGACGCCTGTTTAGAGCCGGTCAAACAGCCGTCCCGGCAGCCCGCCATGCCGCGGCAGGCCAAGCGCCCGCATCAGGCAAAACATCATCGCCTGGTTCGAGGTGACAACCGGCTTGCCCAGATGCGCCTCGATCCGCTCCACCGCCTCCACTGCGCGCATGTCGGTGCAGCTCAGCACGATGGCCTGCGCCTCCGGGTGGTCCGCCTGGCAGGCCAGATCGAACACCTCGTCCGGTGTCAGCTCCCCCTGGCCGTAGTTGCCCAGCTCGCGGCCCACATCCGCGCATCTGACGGTTTCTATCCCGTTGGCGGCCAGAAACGCCACCGCCTGGGTGTTGATCTCGCCAAGATAGGGCGACGAAAATCCGATCTTCACCGCTCCCAGCGTTTGGATGCCCTCCACCAGTGAACCGGCAGCGGTCAGGGAAAGGGCGCGGGAGCCCGACTTGATCCGCGCCGCCAGATCCATGTCGAACGCCGGCCCGTGCGTCAGCGTCGCGGAGGTGCAGCCATAGAGCACAACATCAGGCCGCACCCCCGCAATCATCCTCAGGTCATGGCTGATATCCGACGCCCCCAGCCCCGCCATCTGACCGGCGCCGGGGATCTCCTCCACGTCATAGCCGCCCAGGCGCTGGAAATGCACCGTGGTGCCGGGGCAGCGCATCAGCATCATGTCGGCCTCAAGGTTGGTGTTGGTAAAGGGCACCAGCACGCCGACCCTGGCACGGGTCCGGGTTTCATAGGTCATGCCAACACTCCCTTCAGCACATCCAGCGCGTGGTCCATCACGTCCCGGCTGCAAATGGTGGCGCGCAGGCAATCGCCCAGCCCATACCCGCCCATACCCCGCATCAGCAGGTTCTCTGCCCGCAGCGCCCGGTCCGCCGCCTGCGCCTGGCTGGCGGAGGCAAAGCGAATCAGCACAAAGTTGGTATGGCTCTGCGGCACCTCCAGCCCCAATGCCCGGCAGCCGTCGGCAAAACCGTCCCGGAGCACGGCAGTCTTGGCCACCACATCCCGCATATGCGCCTGATCGCGCATGGCCGCCGCCGCCATGGCCTGCGATGGGATTGATATATTGTTGGGATTGAGCAGCTTGCGCACTTCGCCGGCAATCGCCGTCGGGAAATACCCCCAGCCGGCCCGCGCCCCCGCCAGCCCGTAGGCCTTGGAAAGCGTCCGCAGCACCACCGTATCGCCGCGCTCTGCCAGCGCGAAGGTATCCCCCGGATCGTTGTCCGCATCGGCAAACTCCGCATAGGCCTGATCCGCCACCAGCAGAACATTTTCCGGCAGCCCCTCGCGCAATCGCAGAATTTCGCTGTTGGGGATCAGCGTGCCCGTGGGGTTGCCCGGGTTGCAGACAAAGACGATGCGGGTTTCCGGCGTCACCGCGGTCAGAATATCATCCACCGAGACAGTCAGCTCCCGCTCGCGCGCCTTGACGTAGCCCGCTTTTACCTGTGCCGCGGCCGACGCCGCAAAGGCATAGCCATAGTCTGTCCCCAGCACGTGATCACCCGGCCCGGAAAAGGCACGGATCAGGCAGCTGATCAGCTCCATCGACCCGGCCCCGCACAGGATCTTGGCCGGGTCCAGCCCCTGCACCTGTGCCGCTGCCGCGCGCAGGTCCGGCCATTCCGGGTCCGGATAGAGCGGCATCTGCTCCAGCACCGCCCGGCCCGCCGCAAGTGCTGCCGGGCTGGGTGGAAAGGCGCTTTCATTCTGCACAAGCGAGACTGTCCCCGCCCCGCCCAGATCCGCCAGCGCATAAGGGGCCATGGCCGCAACATGCGGCACCGCGCGGATCATCTGCCGTCCCCATAGGCGCGCGCGCCTTCCTCAGTCACCAGACCGCGCCGCACATCCAATGCCAGCGCCTCCGGGTCGCGCTCCAAGGGATCGCCAAAACCGCCGCCGCCCGGAGTTTCAAAGATCAGATAATCGCCTGCCTCCACCCGCAGCTCGCCCTTGCCCGGAATGTCCTGCGACCCATCGCGGAACCGGATGCGCCCCGGCGCGCCGGACAAGCCGCCCATGCGCCCCAAGGCCGGGAACTTCAGCCGCTCCACCGACAGGAACACGATAAAGGGCGCACCATTGGCAGAGGTCATTTCGATCCGCTGCCCCAGCCCGCCGCGGAACCTGCCGGCCCCGCCGCTGTCGGGCCGCAGCTCCCGCCGCCACATGATCACCGGGGCCACGGCCTCGGTGATCTCCACCTGGCTGCCGTAAACACCCGAGGGATAGGCGGTCGCCGACAACCCGTCCGCATGGGGCCGCGCCCCAGTGCCGCCGTTGTGGACCGGTTCGATGGCAAATTCCCGGCCGCCGTCGCGGGCCACCTCCGGCGCGTGGCGCATCGGCAGGTCGAACATGCAGCTGGCACCCTCGGCAGGCACCCGGTCCGGCAGCGCTTGATGCAGGCAGCCCAGCACCAGATCCGGCGTCACCTGCCCCAGCGTGTGCCGCATCGCCACTGGCACCGGGCGCTGCGCATTCAGGATGCAGCCCTTGGGGCCATCCACGGTGAAAGGCGCCAGCGACCCCGCATTGTTGGGGATATCCGGCCCGACGATGCAGCGAAGGGCAAAGACGGTATAGGCCGCGGCATAGTTCAGCGGCACGTTGATGCCCTTGCTGGAACAGCCCGAGGTGCCGGTGAAATCCACATGCATGCCGTCCTTGCGGACTGTCAGCGTCGCGTGCAGCTCCAGCTCCTTCTCGTAGCCGTCCACTTTCAGGACATTGCGGTAGACGCCCTCCGGCACCTCGGCGATGGCCTGCAAAGTGCCGCGGCGGGAGGTTTCGATGATGTAGGCTCCCAGCGCTTCCAGATCACTCAGGCCGAACTCCTCCATCATCCCCATCAGCCGCGCCGCCCCCGCCTCGCAGCAGGCAATCAGCGCATAGATGTCGCCCTCATTGGCAATCGGCTCGCGGCTGTTTGCGCGGACAATATCCAGCAGCAGCGCATTGGGCTCGCCCTCCTCCACCAGCTTGCAGGGCGGGATCAAGAGCCCCTCATCATAGATGTCGGACCCCTCCGGCCCCATGCCCAGCCCGCCCAGATCCACAAGATGCGAGGTGCAGGAGGTGTATCCCACAACCCTGCCCCCCTTGAACACCGGCATCATCAGGAGGAAATCGTTCAGATGCCCCGAGGCGAGCCAGGGGTCATTGGTCATGTAGATATCGCCGGGCTTCATGGTCTCCGCCGGGAAGCGCGCGCGCAAATGCATCACCGCTTCGGCCATGGTGTTGATATGGCCCGGCGTGCCGGTCACCGCCTGGGCCAGCATCCGCCCCTGTGCGTCGAAAATCCCGGCAGAGATATCGCCGCATTCGCGCACGATGGGCGAGAAGGCCGCGCGGATCAGGGTCTGGCCCTGCTCCTCGACCACCGCCAGAAGCCGGTTCCACATCACTTGCAGGCGGGCAGGCGAGAGCTTCTGTGACAAGGCGGTCATTGCGCCCCTCCTTTCTGGTCCTGGATCAGGACAAGGTTGCCGATGGCATCCGCATGGGCAGAGAAGTCCGCCGAGACCAGCGTGGTGGTCTGCGGTTCAGTGATCAGCGCCGGGCCCAAGATACGGTCGCCGGGTCTCAGGCTGGCCCGTGGCACAAATGCCGCTTGTTTCTCGCGGCCATCCACATCGCAGATGATGGGCCGGTGCGCAGCCGGGTTGATGGTCCGCAGCTCCGGCATCGCCGGCACCGGCGGCGCTTTCGCATCCGGGGTTGCCACCCGTACCGCCCAGTTCAGGATCTCGATCTTCATCCCCGGCACGGGGCGGGAGAACTGCCGGGCGTATTCCGCCTCAAACGCTGCCGTCAGCTGACCCAAGTCCGCCGCTGACAGATCGCGCGCCGGCAAAGCAATCTCTATCTCATGACCCTGCCCGCTGTAGCGCATGAAGGCGGTGCGCTGGACCTCTGCCGGTGCATCCCCCGCGCCCTGCGCTACCACCGATTGCGCCTCGCCGGTCATCTGGGCAAACAGCGTGTTGATGGCGTCCAGATCGATATCCTCCAGCAGCGTATATCGAGAGCGCACGATCTCGAACGACACCGGCGCAAACAGAAAACCCACAGCAGACCCCACCCCCGGATTCGGCGGCACCACGATGCGCGCAACACCCGCTGAGCGCGCCACCCGGGTCGCATGCAGCGGCCCGTTGCCGCCAAAGGCGATCATGGTCCGCGATCCCAGATCCTTGCCCGACTCCACCGCATGCATCCGGGCGGCGCTGGCCATGCTTTCATCGACGATCCGGCTGACCCCGTCCGCGGCGCCAGTCCCGTCCAGCTCCAGCTGCGCACCGATGACCCGGCTCAGCGCCTCTTTCGACGCTGCCGGGTCAATCCGGATATGCCCCTCGGCAAAGGTTTCCGGCAGGATATAACCCAGCGCGATATCGCTGTCGGTCACCGTCGGCTCCGTGCCGCCCCGCCCGAAGGCCACCGGCCCCGGTTCCGACCCGGCTGATTTCGGCCCCACGGTCAGCCGCCCCAGCCGGTCCACCCCGGCGATTGAGCCGCCCCCGGCCCCGATCTCGATCATCTCGATCACCGGAATGCGCACCGGCATCCCCGACCCCTTGATGAAGCGCGCCGCGCGGGCGATCTCGAACTGGCGGGAGGTCTGCGGGCGGGCATTGTCAATCAGGCACAGCTTGGCAGTGGTGCCGCCCACATCAAAGGACAGCACCTTCTCCAGCCCCGCCTGCGCCGCAATTCGCGCTGCCAGAATGGCGCCGCCCGCCGGGCCCGATTCCACCAGCCGGACCGGAAACCGCGCCGCGGTCTGAATAGTGCACATGCCGCCGCCCGCGGTCATCATCAGGATCGGGCATTTGACCCCTTCCGCCGCGAACCGCCCGGCAAACTGCGCCAGATAAGTCTCCATCAGCGGCTGGATATAGGCATTGGCAACCGTGGTGCAGAGCCGGTCGAACTCCCGCGCCTCGGGGCTGACCTCCGAGGAGATCGAAACCGTCAGCCCGGGCCGCCGCGCCGCCAGAATATCACGCAGCCGCCGCTCATGCTCCGGGTTGGCATAGGCATGCATCAGGCAGACCGCCACCGCCTCCGCCCCGCTGGCATCCAGCTCCGCAATCAGCGCCTCAACTGCGCTGTCCTCCATCGGAATCAGCACTGAACCATCCGCCGACATCCGTTCGCGGATGGTCAGCGACCGCTCCCGCGGCACCAGCAGATCGGGTTTCTCCAGGTTGATGTCATACTGCGAATAGCGCCGCTCATAAGCGATCTCGAGAATATCCCGGAACCCCTCGGTGGTGACCGTCGCCACCCGCGCCCCGCGCCGCTCAATCAGCGCATTGGTTGCCAGAGTGGTGCCATGGATAAACCCCGTCACCTCCGCCAAAGACCGCCCTGCCTGACCCATCACCCGCGCGGCGCCCTCCATCGCGCCAATGCCCGGGTTCCGATGCGTGGTCAGGGTCTTGGTCGAGGCCAGAATTCTGTCTTCGCCCGCCACCAGAACGGTGTCGGTGAATGTGCCGCCAATATCAATGGCAAGGCGCAGCGCCTGTGATGCTGTCATGTGTCATTCCAATGTCCGCCGTTGAGAAACCGTCAAAACCCGCGAAGGGCAACGGAACTCAGGCAGCGGCCAGGTTGCACCCGGTTGCGCGGCGGTCCATGCGTTTTGGAATGAAGCTCTTTGTCATGTCTCCATCCTGAGCCGCCGCCAGACGGCACGCTTGGCGGATTGCGACATGATAAAAGCCAGATAACGGCATCCGGCAGGCCGCAAGCGGCATCCCTCCCGGCATCACCCTGCCAGGAGGAAGGGGAACTCAGCCAAAATGCAGGGTTTTGACTTCCTGATAATCCTCCAGCCCCAGCATGCCGCCTTCGCGGCCGTTGCCGGACTGCTTGTAACCGCCAAAGGGTGAGCCGTAGTTGAAGCCGCCGCCGTTGATATGCACCGCCCCCGCCCGCAGCCGGGCGGCAACCCGCTCGGCCCGCTCCGGATTGCCGGTCTGGAGATAGGCCGCCAGCCCATAAGGCGTGTCATTGGCGATACGGATAGCGTCCTCCTCATCCTCGAACGGGATGATCACCAGCACCGGGCCAAAGATTTCCTGCTGCGCAATCGCCATATCGTTGGTCACATCGGCAAAGACGGTGGGGCGCACATACCAACCCTTGTCCAGCCCCTCGGGCCGGCCCAGACCGCCTGCCAGCAGGGTCGCCCCTTCACCGATGCCCTTCTGGATCATCTCCTGCACCCGGTCGTACTGGATGCGGTCGAACATCGGGCCGATGTGATCGCCCTCCTGGCTCGGATCGCCTATAGCCTGCCCCTCGGCGGCAGCCCGGGCAATCTCCAGCACCTGATCGTAGCAGCTTTTCTCCACCAGCATCCGGGTCGGCGCGTCGCAGCTCTGGCCGGTGTTATACATGCACTCGAGCACCGATGCGGTGACCTTCTCCTCAAGATCCGCATCCGCAAACACCAGGTTCGGAGACTTGCCGCCCAGTTCCAGCGTCACCCGCTTCACCGTGTCGGCTGCATCCTTGGACACCGCGATGCCGGCCCGGGTCGAACCGGTGAAGGACATCATATCTACGTCAGGATGGCGCGACAGACCCGCCCCCACCGTTGGCCCGTCGCCATGGATCAGGTTGAACACCCCCGCAGGATATCCCGCATCATGGATCATCTGTGCATAAACCGCGGCAGACATTGGCGTGTGCTCCGACGGTTTCAGCACGCAGGTGCAGCCTGTCGCCAGCGCCGGCAGCACCTTGAGCGCGATCTGGTTCACCGGCCAGTTCCAGGGTGTGATGAGGCCGCAGACGCCGATCGGCTCGCGCACCAGGATATCGCCATTGGGCAGTGTCTCGCGCAGTTCCTGGGTCTTCAGCGCCGCCAGAATACCCTCCAGATGCCCGATCCCCGAATCGGCCTGGGCGTCCCGCGCCATCGAAACCGGCGCTCCCATCTCGGCAGACAACGCCTGCGCCAGCTCCTCGCGCCGCTCCCTGCTGATTTCCAGCAACCGCTCCAGCAGCGCAATCCGCTCATCGCGCGACGTTTGCGAAAAACTCTCAAACGCCGCCTTGGCCGCCGCCACCGCGGCGTTCACATCCGTCTCGTCGCCGAGGATGATGGTCCCGATCTGCGCCTCCGTGGCCGGGTTCAGCACCGGAAACTCGCGGGCCGAATGCGGCGTCACCCAGGCGCCGCCGATATAGAATTTTTGCAGGTCCATCAGGCTGGTCTCACTGTTGCACCGCCGGGGCGGCTGAGGTTGGGGCAAGGGCGCAGCGCATTTTGAAGCACCTGCCGCTGCCACTGGTTGGGAAGGGCGGGTCTGGTCCGGCAGCCTGCCCGCCTTTTTCAGTGCAGGAAAGGCCAAAACCGCCAGCCGGCAGGTCATTTTCCGACAAAGCACAGCTGTGGGATAGGCGCATCAGTAACCGGGAAAGACGCTGCTCAGCGCCGGAACCGCTTCGCGGACCACGCCCGCCATGGCTATCCTGCCTGAAAGCCCGCGAAAAAGGGCGCCCTGAGGCAAACCATGAGCAAACCCCGTTGGACAGCCCGTTCCGTGCTGCTAGCAGGCACTTTTCTGTGCGGCTGCACTGTTGTCGGCATTGATTACCACCGCCCGGATTTCGCGGTGCCGGCCAGCTATTACCAGTCGCGCAGCTATGCCACCGCCAAGGGCGCCTCGGAAACATGGTGGCGGGGTCTGAACGATGCCACCCTGAACCGGCTGATCACCGCGGGACTGCAGCAGAACCTGGGGCTCAAGGCCGCCAAGGAACGCCTGATCTCGGCAGAGGCCTTGCGCCGCGGCACCGGCCGGCCGCAGCAAGTCAACGGCGATCTGGACGGCAGCTCCGTCTTTGCGCGCCGCGAATCCCAGAACGGCACCACCAGCACCGACACGGCAGAGGTCGGCGCAACCTATGTCTTTGACCTCTTCGGCGAATTCCAGCGCCGCTCCGAAAGGGCGGTGGCAGACCGCGACGCGGAGTTCTACCGGATGGCCACCACCCGGCTGGCGCTGATCGAAGCCATCACCCGCACCTACATTGAGGCGCGGTTCTTCCAGCGCGGCGCCGCCGTGACCCGCCAGACGATCCAGCTGCGCCAGCAGATCCTGGCAACAGTGGAAGAACTGCAGGCGGCCCGCGCCCTGCTGGCGCTGGATGTGGAGCGCACCAAGCTTCAGGTTGCCAGCGCCAAGGCGGACCTGCCCGGCTTCATTGCCAGCTACGAATCCTCTGTCTTTGCCCTGGCAACCCTGCTCGACCGCGACGCGGCAGAGATCTTTGCGATGATGCAGGGCAGCTATGGCCAGCCATACCCCGCCAGCCAGCCGGAACTGGGCGTGCCTGCAACCCTGCTGCGCAACCGCCCCGATGTGCTGCTGGCCGAAGCCCAGCTGCGCAGCGCCGCCGCCGATATCGGTGTCACCGAAGCGGAGCTTTATCCCTCGCTGGAGATCTCCGGCTCGGTGCGCGCCACCCGCGGCACCGGCGCTCTCTACCAGATCGGCCCGGTGCTGAACCTGCCGCTGTTCAACCGCCCGGTGCTGCGCGCCTTCCACAAAAGCGCCATCGCCGAGGCCAAGGCGACCGAATACGACTACCGCGCCGCGGTCAGGGCCGCGGTGGAAGAGGTCCAGTCGCAGCAAAGCAGCCTGCGCGCCGCCCGCGAACGCACCGCCGCCCAGGCCCGCGCCGTCAATCTGGGAACCAAGGTTGCCGATCTTGCGCGTGAAACCTTCAGGGCCAGCGAAATCACCCTGTTCGACCTGCTGAACACCGAAGAAGCGCTGCGAGACAACGAACTGGCCCTGATCGCCGCACGGCGCGATCTGGCGCTGGCCTGGGCCAGCCTGCAGATTTCGCTGGGCAAGGGATGGGCGCCGCACCAGGATCCGGGCAGCGCTGTCGTGGCGGTGAAACCTTCAGAATAGGCTGAAACTGGACGCCGCAGCCGGCTCAGGCCTGCTGCGCCTCGCGTTCCATCTGCTCGACCATCTTGCGCGCGCGCTTGCACTGCAGCTTGTCCCGCAGCGGGCTGTCGGGGTCGACATCCTTGGAGCAGACCACGCATTTGTCGGCACCCGAGATCGCATTCAGGCCGCCGCAGCTGCCCTTGATCTTCTTGCCCATCAGGATCACCCCCAGTGACATGCCCAGGGTGACGATCAGCAGCAGGATGAAGGCCAGAAGAAAGGTGCTCATGTGGTGTCCCTCGCAGGATGCTTGGTGCGCGGCGTTAGTTTGCGGTCAGCGCCTCGAACGCGCTGCTTGCCGCTGTCATATAGGCATCCGGCCCGGCTTGCACGTCCCGATCAATGAAAAACACGGCAAGTTTATGCTCCTCAGCAAGCTTCAGCCCGTTTTCGCGGCCCAGAACCAGCATTGCAGTGGCCCAGGCATCCGCCAGCATGGCGTTTTCTGCGATCACCGTGACAGAGGTGGTCGCATGGGTCACCGGCCGCCCGGCCACTGGATCAAGGATGTGGGAATAGCGGGTGCCCTCATGCTCGAAGTAATTGCGGTAGTCGCCTGAGGTCGCCAGGCCATAGTTGCTGACCGGCACGATCAGCTGCACGGTCTGCGCTGCAGCATCCGGTTTCTCGATGCCGATGCGCCAGGCCTCGCCCTTGGCGTTTTCGCCCTTGGTCACCAGATCACCGCCGATCTCGACCATGTAATGCTCGACGCCAAACCCCTGCAGCGCTTCCGCCACCGCATCCACGCCATAGCCTTTGGCAATGGCCGACAGGTTGATGCCGGTTTCCGGCGCAGATTTCCTGAGCGTTCCGGCGTCCGCATCCAGCACCAGCAGCCGCGCCTGGCCGACGCCCTCCAGCGCCTTGGCAATCGCCGTATCTGACGGCACCGGGTCCTCGGGCTTGCGCGGGCCAAAGCCCCACAGCTCGATCAGCGGGCCGAGGGTCACGTCGAACTTGCCGCCTGTCTTGGCGTGCACGTCGCCCGCCGCCGCCAGCACATGGGCAAACTCAGGAGACACCCGCACCGGCGCCGTGCTGCGCGCGGCTGAGAAGGTGGAAACCTCCGAGGCCGGATCCCAGTTCGACATCCTGGCATTGACCGACGCCAGGGTGCCCTCGACTGCGGACCCAAGCGCCCCGGCGTCCAGATCCTCGCCAATCGCAATCACGCTGTAGGTGGTGCCCATGGTTTCGCCCGTCAGCCGCACCTCTTCCGGATCGCTGCCGAACCAGCAGCCGGACATGGCCAGCACTGCGGGCAGGGTCAGGGCGGTCAGGAGTTTTCTGGGCATCAAGCTGGGCATTCGGCAACCTCCGGCAGCAAAACTGGCGCAGCTATGCCCCTGCCCCGCGGCAGAGTCAAACAGGGCGTCAGAGGGGATGTCAGAACTTCAGCGGCAGAAAAGCCAGTGCCAAGAGGCCAATCGCCGCCGGCAGCCCGTACAGCCAGGCCCGCAGCCGCGCGTTGGGCGCTTCACTCTTCCAGTTCTGCCGGTACAGATGGCCGCAGACCACTACCAGGAACACGGTCAGCGCGCCGGTCACGGGGGTCAGGTAGAGGCTTTCGAACATGTTGTTTTTCCGCTGTTGTTAGCGCTCGCGTCATTTCGCCCCTTCCCGGATCATAATCCGCCGTTAAGATGGGGGCATGACCTGATGCAGGATACAGGAGGAGACCCCGCGCATGGCACCGTTCTCATACCAGCCTCCCACCCGGGGCGACAAGGCCGGGCAGGAAAGCCACAGCCAGTCGGCCGAGTCGAATTTGTCACACGGCCAATCGACCGTCGCCAGTCTGCTGGATGCCAAGGGCGACGCGATCTTTGCAATCCGCCCCAATGACACAGTTGGCCACGCGGTGGAGGCGCTGAAGGAAAAGCGCATCGGCGCGCTGGTCGTCACCGACCAGAACGGCACGCTGCAAGGCATCCTGTCGGAACGTGACATCGTGCGCCGCCTGGCGGACACGCCGGGCCACACACTGCCGCAGCTGGTCGAGGAGATCATGACGCGCGAGGTCAAGACCTGCGCGCCGGACGACCTGCTGATTGACGTCGCCAAGGTGATGAACGAGGGCCGCTTCCGCCACCTGCCGGTTCTGAAGGACGGCAAGCTCTCGGGCATGATCACCGTCGGCGACGTCGTGAACTTCCGCTTGAAGGAGCTGGAATACGAAGCCCTCCGCATGAAGCAGATGATCGTCGGCTAAACTGGACGCGGGAAGGCCGGCGGTGATCGCGCTTTCCTTCCCGCGGATTGAATTGTGGCAAGAGTTTCAGAAATGAATGAAGATGCAACCGCTTCGGCTTTCGGCACTGTCGACGGCGGGCCGGAACTGATTAAGTGGTTCGGGCGGGTTCCCGGTTTCCATGATGCTGAGGTTCTTGATTTACATCTCAAGCGCTCTGGCAAGTCCAAACTGTCCATACACACCAGGAACATGACCAGTGAGATAGAAAATGGGTACTATCGTCTAGAAAAACATGCGGTTGTCACGTTTACGATGGATCGGATTTTCGAACTAGAGATTGAAGGATTCAACCATCAGAATGTCATCGGCGGGTTGTCCCTGAAACGGGTTCGTTCCGGTGAGAATACAGGCGTCTACGAGCTACAGATCGAGCCGGTATTTGGACTGTCCGGGGTTATCCGAGCCCAAGCAGTCTCCGTCAGCTATACTCCAGGAAAACCATAGAAACTGCTCAACCAATTTGTGCCAAGTAACGGCGCTGTAAGGTTATATTCTGATTGGCGCTGTCAGTTTCTTTTCATCACGGAAACGGCCCGCCGCCGGTCTTTTGCAGGCGTTCCAGAAACACCTCCAGATCCTCCGCGCTGTCCAAGGGTTCCATCGCCTGTTTTATCGCTGCACCGTAGATTTGCCACATCTGCAACCGCAGCGCCGCGCCGGTCTCTGTGAGGTGCAGCAGCTTGCCGCGGCGGTCACGTTGAAACACGGTTTCACGCACCAGCTCCTGTTTCACCATCTGGGCCAGGATGCGCGACAGGTTGGATTGCTCGAACAGAAGGTTGCGGGTCAGCTCATAGGCCCGCACGCCGTCCTCCCCGGCCATCTCGATCCCTCACAGCACATCATACCACCTGAGCGGCGGCAGGGGGACGGGCGTTATCACGTCTTCACGAGTCGGTGAACAGGGCGGCGGTTCCACCGTTGCCGGTTCTGAAGGACGGCAAGCTCGCGGGCATGATCACCGTCGGCGACGTGGTGAACTTCCGCTTGAAGGAGCTGGAATACGAAGCCCTGCGCATGAAGCAGATGATCGTCGGCTGAGGCTCAAACTTGATGGTCCGCCTTCGGGCGGATCACCTCCGGCAGCAGGCTTTGCCGCATTTACTGCCAGTTACGCCTGATGCAGCAGAGCACCGGTTTAAGTCCGGATTGACCGATGCTGCGCGAGACATTGACGGGTGAAATGCGTGGGAAGCCGCCATTGGCCAAAACAATGCCGGCCCAAACGGGCACCGGGCCCGCATTTGCTTGCTGTAGGAAAGCGTCCCTGGAACCGGACTCTGGCGGAGGGGCGCAAGCTTAAACGGCAAAGAACAGGCTCTTTGCAGCCCTGAGCTCCTTAGCAGCGACACCGTCTGGCCAGACATGACTGCACCCGCTCGCTGCATTTTCTGAAGCGAATGTACGGCTGCCGGGCGTTTTCGCTACACTGCCTACTTCAAAGAGTGACCATCCGTCAGCTCTTCCAAGAGGAAACCCATCAGCTGGCTCTTTCCTGAGAGCCCGGACTTGGCATAAATCGAGTGGGTCTGAGCCTTGACCGTTCCGGTCGCGGCATTGCGGATCTCGGCGATTTCGGCATTGGAACAGCCCTTAAGCACCAGCCGCGCCACCTCCCGCTCGGTTGGTGTGAGCCCCCAGGCATCGTAGTGCGCTTCCAGCAGCTGATTGAACGAGCCGGACGCAGCCTCCAGCTTTGCCGCCATGGTATCGGCGGCCTGCCGCATCGCCCGGACTTCGAAGCTCAGGAAAGCAACGGCAAACAGCAGGCCTACTGTGACCAGAAGCTCCAGGAAGTGATACTTCTCCCAATCTTCCCACCAGGCCGGATCGGCAATCTCGATCAGGCCCTCAACAAGCATCAGAACAGCACAGGCCGAAATGATCGCGAATGCCGCTTTAACCTTGCTGCCATTACTTATCATTCGCGGGCCCGCTTCAGCGCTGCGGCCCGGAAGTGGCTGATCAAGACTGCGCAGCCTACCCGATCACATCCCAGACAAATGTTGTATCAATAATGGATCCATCCGGAGCAAAGACCGTTGTTCTGCTATCGAACGGCTGGTCGCCGTTCAGGTCTTCGCGGGTCAGTGTTGTCAGAATTCCAGCGTCATAGAGAGCAATCGTGCGGTCCCCATCGTCCCAATTGATGACTTTGCGGGCTAAGCTGCCGTCCGCGTCAAAAAAGCGCTCCAGACGGCTCCAGTTGGCGCTGCTTTGCGTACCGGTGCCGTCTGTAATGACCTGTGCCGCGAGGACACCGCCGCTCCAGGTGTTCTCGCGCATCTGCAAGGTGCCATCGTCAAAATTCACTTCGGTGCTCAGAATGTTGCCGCTGGTATCAAAAGTGCGGGCTATAGCCTGCCAGCGGGCACCGCTTTGCGCGCCGTCCCCGTCGGTTAAAACCTGACCGGTTCTGATGCCATCCGTAAAACTGTTCTGCACGGATCTTGTGGTGCCGTCGTCATAGACGATGTCTGACTGCAGGACATTGCCGCTGGCATCCATGCTGCGCTGGATGCTTTGCCAGCGGGCGCTGCTGGCGCTGCCTGCACCGTCTGTCAGCGTGCGGGTGGCCAGGACACCGTTCTCGTAGTTGTTCACAACCGAACGGGTCGTGCCATTGTCAAAGACGATTTCGCTTTGCGCCACCTGACCGCTGCTGTTGAGGGTCCGGGTAAGCGACGCCCAAGGCTGCGCACTGCCGTCCGCACTGGTATCTGTGAAAGTCACAGTTGCCACGACACCGTCCTGATAGGTGACGGCCCTCCCCAGCCCGTCCGCTGTTTCGCCCAGCCGCGAGATAAGCTGGCCGTTCTGACGCAATTCCATCGACACCGCCTGGTCCCCCTGCCAGACGATGCTGCCGACCGCATCATCTGCAAACACGATGGCATCAGTGCCCGCCAACAGCAGATCGGTCCCCTCATCCAGCCCGTCAAGCGCGTTGGAATCCGTTACCAGAATGCCGCGGCCGTCTGTTGCAAGGGCAAAGGTGAATTCGTCGCTGTTGCCAAGATAGGCAGCATAGTCAAAGCCAGAGCCGCCTTCGATGATGTCATTGCCACCCATGCCAGTCATGGTGTCATCACCGCCCAGGCCGGAGAGAGTGTCGTTGCCGCTGCCCCCGGTCAGGCTCTCGCCCGCGGCTGTGCCGGTGATGGCCAGATGATCCAGCGCGCCCTCAATGGTGATCTCCAGGGCGGCCGGCGTTCCATCCGCTGAAGTGAGGGCAAAGCTGTCAATGACGCTCTGGCCCGGCTCCAGGTAATCAAGGACTGCGGTGCGGGTGTAGTTCCAGCTGCCGTCCGCCGCCAGGCTGAGGCTGCCGTAGTTGCCGGTATAGCTTCCCGGGGTCATCTGCTGCAGGCTGTCCGGATCGGTGACGGCGATCCGGCCGCTGGTGCCGGCGCCGTCTTCGGACATCGCCGCGTTCAGCTGGCCCGAGAATGCAGCCGGGTCGTTCGCCCCGGTCACCGTGATCTCGATCACGCCGGAGTCCGCCAGCCCGCCGGAATCGGCAATGCTGTAGGGGATCTGCACCACCGCCGGGCTGCCGCCGGGCTGCAGGTTGTCATAAGCGCCGTTGGGATCAAAGGTGACGGTCCCGTCCGCGTTCAGAGTGACAATGGCGCCGCTGGCCAGGGTAACGCTGCCGCCTTCGGTCACCGGGGTGCCGTCCAGTGCGGTGATCGCCAGCACGCCGCCTTCCGCATCTCTGTCATTGGCCAGCGGCGCCAGGGTGACCGGGCTGTCCTCGCTGGTGGTTGCCGTGTCGCCTGCAGCCACCGGCGCGTCATTCACCGGCTGCACGGTGACCGTGACCGTGGCTTCAGCTTTCCCGCCCTGGCGGTCGTTCACCGTATAGATGAAGCTGTCGGTGCCATGAAAATTGGCATCCGGCGTATAGACCAGCTGGCCGTTCACGATCTCTACAGTACCATTTGCGCCCTGAGTGGTGCCAGTGACCAGCAAATTGGCTGTCTCCGCATCGCTGTCATTGGCCAGCACATCGATGGTGACGGCGGTGTCCTCATTGGTGGAGACCGCATCATCTGCCGCCACCGGCAGGTCGTTCACCGGGGCCACGGTGACTGTCAGGGTGCCGGTGCTGCTGCCGCCCAGCCCGTCAGACACGGTGTAAGTGATCACCTCTGTGCCGTTGAAGTTTTGATCCGGCGTAAAGGTGATGCTGCCGCCTGCAGTGAAGCTCACCGTGCCGTTCGCCGGGTCTGCTACCGCTGTCAGGGTCAGCGGGTTGCCCTCTGCGTCGCAGTCATTGGTCAGCACGCCCACCGTCACCGCGGTGTCTTCCTGCGTGGCAGCGCTGTCCGGCGCCGCAACAGGCGCGTCGTTGATGCCGGTCACGGTGAACTGGATGGTGCCAGAGGAGGTGCCGCCTGCGCCATCCGAGATGGTATAGGTAACGGTTTCAATGGCGCTTTGGTCCAACGCCAGGTGGTCGTAACTGCCGCCGGGGAAGAAACTGACCGTGCCGTCGCCGTTCAGGAACACCAGCGCACCGCTGGCGAGGCTGATAAACTGCCCCGGCTGCACCGCGGTGCCGTTCAGAGCGGTGATGCTCAGCTGCAGCCCGTCCACATCGCTGTCATTCGCCAGCGGTGCCACTGTTTGCGTGGCGCTCTGCGCTGCGGAGGATGTGTCATTCACCACTACCGGCGCATCGTTCACCGGCGTTACGGTTATGTCCACCGTTGCAGTGGCGGTGCCGCCATTTCCGTCCGAAACTGTATAAGTCAGCTGCTCAGAGCCGTTGAAATCCGCATCCGGCGTATAGGTGATCCGGCCGCCGCTGAACTGCACCTGGCCATTGGCGGCGCCAGTGACGGCGGTAACTGTCAGAGCCTCGCCGTCCAGCTCCATGTCATTTGCGGCAACATCGATCACCACGGCGGTGTCTTCCGCCGTGCTGGCGCTGTCATTCACCGCCACCGGGGCGTCCTGCACCGGCTGCACAGCCACGGTGATGGTGGCTGTCGCAGTCAGTTCGCCGTCGCTTACCGTGTAGGTGAAGCTGTCGCTGCCGAAATAGTTGGCATCCGGCACATAGGTCACGGTGCCATCGGCGTTGATCTGAACGCTGCCATGCGCGGGCGTGCCCAGGCCGGTGATGCTCAGCGCGGTGCCTTCGGGATCGCTGTCATTGCTGCGCGGGTCAAAGGTCAGGCTACCGTCCTCTGCCACCGTCACGCTGTCGGCATTGGCAACAGGCGCGTCATTCACCCCGGTCACAGTGACGGTGACTGTTGCGGTGGTGGTGCCGCCCAGCCCGTCCTCGCGGGTGTAGCTGAAGCTGTCGGTGCCGTTGAAATCGGCATCCGGCACATAGGTGAATGTCTGGCCGCTCTGCACGATAGCGCCATGCCCCGGCGTGCCAACAGACAGCACTGCGCCGCCCAGCCCGTCCGGATTGAGATCGTTCGCCGTCAGGTCCAGCACGACCTGCTGGTCCTCCGCTGTGGTGACGCTGTCATCCACCGCGGTGACCGCATCGGTGACCAGTGTCACCGTGACGGTGATGGTCGCGGTGCTGGCCGCGCTTTCCGGCTGGAACTCAGACCCCACGTAATAGGTGATCGTCTCGGTGCCGCTGAAGTTGGCGTCCGGTGTGTACCGGATGGTGCCGTCCGCCAGCACCTCGGCGGTGCCGTTGGCGGGCTGATCCACCCGGTGCACCACCATCGCATCGCCATCGGCATCGCTGTCGTTAGCCAAAACATTGATGATGACGGCAGTGTCCTCGGCGGTGCTGGCGGTGTCGTCTGCGGCGGCCACATCATTGTCGACATAGACGGTGACGGTGCCGTTGACGGCGGTATAGGCGTGGATCGCGCTCTCAAAGAAATTGTACTGGAAGCTGGCGATCCCGTGGAACCCGGCATCCGGCGTGAAATTGACCCGCCCGCCCCACTGTTCCAGTAGTATAGCGCTGGGACCGGTCATGATGCCCGGGTGGCTTGAGGTCGCGTAATTGATGCTCTGGCTCTCGCCGGTATAACCGGTGACGGTGCCGTTGACCCCAAGCCCGACGGACGTCACCCAGCCGTTCAAGGCGCCGTCCGGATTGACGTCATTGGCCAGCAGATCCACCGTGCTCACGGTCAGCAGCTCATCCGGCCGGATGCGGTAGGTATCGCCGTTCAGGGTGATCGGATCATAGGTGTTGCGGAAATCGATCTGCTGGGTATGGGTGACCTCATGCAGGCCATCGGTGACAACCACCGGCACGTAAACGATGCCGACAAAGTTGGCATCCGGTGTGACCGTATACGTCCCGTCCGGGTTTTGGGCGACGGTTGCGTTGGCGATGTTCTCCGTCTGAACGCTGACGACCGACAGGGTGTCGCCGTTGCGGTCGAAATAGGACTCGGTGCCGGTGAAAGTGAACGGCACATCCTCTGCGGCGGTCAGGATATAGTTGACCGTATAGGGCGCCTGCTCATTGATCAGCGTGACGTCGATCTGCCCGTTGTAGGTGACGTGCCCCGCGTCATCGCGGATGCCGTAGTACAGCTGATAGGTCCCAGGCCCCAAGTTCGATGCGGGGTTCCAGACGATCTGGTTGTCAACGATCTGCACCGCCCCGCCCTGCGAGGACCAGGCATTTGCCGCCCAGATCGTCAGCGCCCCGCCTTCCGGGTCGTAGTCATTGGCCAGCGCGTCAATCACCACCGGCCCGCGCCCGATGGTGGCGGTGACCGTGTCATTCACGATGGTCGGCGCGTCATCCACCGCCACGTAATTCAGCGAGACCGTGGCTGTCTGCGTGCTCAGACCATCGGTGGCGTCATAGGTGAAGGTGACCGGCCCGTTATAGTTCAGCGGCGGAGTATAGACGATCTGGCCATTGACGATCTCGGCGGTGCCCACGTTGGGCGTGCCCACGCTCACCAGGCTGACGGGATCACCGTCGGGGTCGATGTCATTGGCCAGCACGTCCAGCGTCAGGACCTGATCCTCCAGCACCACCCGGCTGTCGTCCTGCGCGGTAAAGGGATCGTCCACCCCGGTCACCGTCACCGTGACGGAGGTGGTGGAGGCATAGCGCCCGTCGTCCAGCGTATAGGTAAAGGTATCGGTGCCGGTCTCGCCTGCGCCCAGGCTGTTGAATCCTGCGCCCGGCGTATAGGTGAAGGTGCCGTCACCATTGTAGACCACCGTGCCGCCGCCAGTGCCGGTGCTGTCATACTGCGAAACAACAGCATCCTGCGCGCCCGGGTCCAGGTCGTTGGCCAGCGCGTCGATGGTGACCGGCGCGTCCTCGCTGGTGGTGGCGCTGTCGGCATAGGCGACCGGGTTGTCGGTGAAGCCTGCAATATTGATGGTGACGGTGGCCGTGGTCGTCGTGGTGCCGTCGGAAATCGTGTAGGTGAAGGTGTCGGTGGCAAACTGCCCGTCGATCAGCCCGTCAAAGATATTGGCCGGATCATAGGTGAACTGGCCGGTGCCCGGCACCCGCGTCACCGTGGCGCCGTGCGCCGAGACGGCGTCAAAGGACACGATTTGCACATTGGCGATGCCCGGATCGGTGTCATTGGCCAGCACGTCGCCGGTGGTCAGCACCGTGTCCTCATCGGTGTTGAAGGCGGCGCCGCTGTCATCGCGCGCCACCAGCGTGCCGTCCGCCACCGTCATCTCCCAGGTGGTGATGCCGCCGGCGCTGGCCGAAGTGGCATTCAGGTCCAGCAGATCAGGCGAGGAAAACGTCGCCGTGGTGCTGCCGAAGGTGACGGTATAGGTGTAATTCCCGGCGCTGCCGGTGCGCGCCAGCGACGGCGCCGCGCTGCTGTCCGGGCCTTCAAACACCAGCACATCGCCGATTGCCGCATCCGGCAGCACATCCGCGCCGTCGTTCGACCCGAACAGGAAGCGGTCGTTGCCCGCGCCGCCGCGCAGGGTGTCGTTGCCGCCGCCGCCGCGGAGCTCATTGTCGCCCGTATCCAGCGCGATCGCCTCGCCATGGGCGGTGCCGGTGATCGCCTCAAAGCCGGACACCGTATCCGTTGCCGCCAGCGTGCCGTCGCTGTTCAGAATGCGGATGGAGCCATTTCCATTGGCATCCAGCCCGGAGAAATCGACGGTATACCCCGCATCCAGGCGGCTGTAGTCGAGCGTGTCGTAATCGCTTTCCCCGGCAATGGTGTCATTGCCCAGGCCCGCGTAATAGGTGTCGTTGCCCGCCCCCAGCGCCACATTGTCATTGCCGCTGCCGGTGCCGATCGCGTTGTTGAGGTCATGGCCTGCAATCGATGGCCAGAAGTCCGGCTCGTAGTCCAGCCAATCCACCATATCGACGGTGATATTGCCGCCGGTCAGGTGGATTTCCTCGAAATTGACATAGCTGGTGGGCAGAGCACCGTGGCTGACGCCAGTGACAAAATCGTAAGAAAAGCTCTCAGACCGGAAGATAGCCAAATCCGTGAACAGCATGGATGAGCCGCTGATGTCCAGGGTCAGAACATCGTACCCTTCGCCGCCATCCACGGTGGCACTGCGGTACACAGGCTGAAGCGTCAGACGGTCGTAGTAGGAGATCAGACCTCCCGGGGCCCAGGTGTCAGTAACTGTGTCATCACCCGCTCCGGCCAGGACTTCATCTACTCCCGCGCCGAGATCGACACTGTCATTTCCGCTGCCGGTGTAGATGCGATCATTGCCGGCCCCGCCAGAGATCGTGTTGGCACCATTGCCGGTTGTGATGGTATCGTTGCCGCTGCTGCCGAAAATCTCGTTCGCGGCGTCCCCGGTGGTGATGCGGTCATTGCCCGCGCCGCCGGAAATCAGGTTGGCTCCCTGCAGGTCGGTTATGACATCGTCGCCGCTGCCGCCCATGATGACATCGCGGCCCGCGCCGCCGTCCAGCGTGTCGTTGCCGTTGCCGCCCTGAAGCCGGTCGGTGCCGCCGCCGCCCAGCAGCGAGTCATGGCCGTCGCCGCCATAAAGCTGGTCCCGGCCATCGCGCCCGTGCAGCGTGTCGTCGCCCGCCTGGCCGCGGATGCGCGAACCCGCATTCTGCGCATAGATAATGTCGCTGTACTGGCTGCCGACGGCCCATTCGAACCCTTGCACCGTGGCGGTGGTGTCGGTGTGGACCAGAACGTCATAATGCGGCGTGGTGATCCAGGAGTGGATTGAATTGCCCACCGCGTGGGTCCGCATCCATGTCGCACCGGTTTCCAGATCCAGAGAGGTCACGAAGTAGGTGTTGGCAATGACACTGGGCTCCGGCGCGCGGTTCACGTCCGGGGTCAGGATCTCAAACGTGTCGATACCTGCACCGCCCTGGTATGAGGCCCCATTGACCAGCTCGCCCGCGACATAGTCATGACCAGCGCCTGCGTCGACCGCAATCAGCTGGCTGCTGTTGTCGCCATAGCTGACCGAGGTGACCTGACCCTGCCACAGTGTGATGCGGGCGGTGACACTGCGGCCGCTGTCAACAATCAGCGTGTCGCCGTAGGCAGAGCCATAGATATGAGATTGCGAAACACCGTCCGTCGCATTCTCTGTCACCAGCTTCACCGCGTATGCGGACTGGCGCATGTCGAACAGGCGCAGGCTGCCGGTGTGGAACTCCTCGAAGTTACGGTGCGTGGCAATGGTGCGGAAGTTCGACGCATCCAGACCGTAGAACGGCCCGGTGACATAACGCACCGTATTGTGGTCGATGACGATATCGCCGGTATAGCCCGCAGCGTTGCCCTCGGTCAGGCCCAGGGTGCTCAGCGTGTCAAAACCATCGCCGCCGTCGATCAGCCCGGCGGTGACAGTCTGATAATAGGGGCTGACACCGGTGCCGCCCGCGGCATCCTGGGCAAAGTTGAACGTATCATCGCCCGCCAGCAAATTGACCGGGCGGCCTGCCGGGGCAAAGACCGTATCCGCCGCATTGCTGGCCGAGAAGGCTGCGGTGTCCTTCTCCAGCACGTAAAGCCCGCCGTTGATGCCAACAGGCGCGTTGATCACACTGATCAGGTCCCAGGGGTTCGAGGTATTGGGATCGACGCCGGGAAGAATGATATTGGAGGCCGTAAAGAACGGCCGGTAGGTCAAGCCGCCGTTCTGCGAGAAATAATACCTTTGCGGACCCAGGTTGGAGTCAAGATTCAGGGTCAGTTCCTGATAATAATTTCCGTAGCTTGCGTATTGCGCGGTCAACTGCGCCGACAGGCTGGCCATATAGCTCTGAGGGTTGAGCAGACTGCCGTAAGAGTCAGCAATTGACTGCGCACGCTGATAGGTCTGATCGAAATTGCCGCTGCCGCCGGTGGCGCTGTACCACCAGTCAGGCAGGGTGCCACCGTTGTCATGCACCGCTGCCTCTACCAGCCCTTGGGTAATCGCCGTTGGCGACAGATCGATCACCCCGTTTGCGCCCAGCTCCGCGTTCACAGCAGCTGACACGATGACTGGAGCAATATAGTCAAAGAAATAGTCTGACGCCCCCCAGGTCAGAACCGAGGTGGCCATCTGCAGGCCAATGGTCAGCAGGGCGGCCGGATCGCCATCGCCCTTCACCGCCGCGGCAATGCCGGGCGCCAGATAGGTAGCAAAGTTGACGATGTTAACTGCCGCCTTGGCGGCCGGCGGCAGCGGCAGAACGGCCAGAATGCTGGTTGCGGTTTTTACTGCCGCTGCAACCGTCAGCCCGATCACTTCGGGGCTGGTATCGCCAGCCGCGAGCTTTTGAAAGTAGCCCCGCGCGTCAGCCAGATCCTTGACCGCCGTCACCACACCCTGGTTGAACTGGGCTTCCTGCTCCGGCGTGCTGGGCAATACCACCGCAACAGAGGGATTGGCCGCAATCTGCGCCTGGAACTCCGCCAGCATATCAGCAGACAGCTGATCCGCCCGCGCCTGCAGCTCGGCATCGGTGAAATTGGCATTGGGCTCAGCGGTCAGGCCGGAGACCTGGCTGACCTGCGCCAGCAGCGACTCGGCAATCTGACTGACGGCCTCCACCGACAGCGGGTTGGCACCGCCGTAGCCCTGCTCGCCGGCCAGCAGCGCCGCGGAGATATCAATATTCTCCTGCTGCAGCTCGGCCGCGGTCATTCCCTGGCCGCTGCTGCCGTAAAAGCCTGCATCGCTCAGATCCAGCAGCGGCTCGCTGCCGCCTTCGGCTGCCCGCAGGTAGGCTTCGTAAACCGCAAAGGCTCCGGCATCCGTCGTGACAGTCTTGACCACCCGTTCTCTCCTGCATTTCCGGCGTGCCGGAATTCCAACTGTTGCGTCAGAGAACCGATGTGCGCAGGCGGAAAAAGGCGCCTGAAAGCGCCCTGTCATAGTTTCCAGCGTAGCGTTTTTCTCTGCTCGAGACCTTGCCGCAGCAAGCACCCGCGGTGCTTCTGCACCGTCTCCCAACTGACTGCCACAGGCTCCGGCGCAGCCGCAATAAACCCCCGGTCAGAAGGGATAAACCCCCGGTCAGAAGGGATAAACTAACGGTCTGCAGCGCATAAACCTTAGGTATAGGCACCGCTCAATATGCCGGTTTACCTCTATTTCAGCTGGCTCTGGCTGTGCGGGAGTGCGAAGGCTCCCCTGTCAACGGTTCATGCCGATTTCGTTTTCTGAAATCGCACGAGAGTGGCGGTGCATTGGTGAATGCCCTCAATCTCGAACGCACTGGAATACCGGCTTACAACGATCCGGAGAATTGGGTGCGCACTCATGGGAACGGCAACTTGCCGCCCACGCGGGAAAGCCTGCAGGCAAACAGCGCACCTTGCCGCCGTTGAATCAGAACGCAGCGAATTCACGCTTTGTCCGGCCATCCATTTTTTCGCATGCCCCATACTGAAGACCCGGTTCGCCTCAGAATAGTCTGGCAGCCTGCAATCCAGAGTTCTGCCCTGGCCGGCAGCGAAAGGTCTTTTCCACCCGGCGCCTGATGGTCACGGAAACGGCCCGCCGCCGGTCTTTTGCAGGCGTTCCAGAAACACCTCCAGATCCTCCGCGCTGTCCAAGGGTTCCATCGCCTGTTTGATCGCCGCACCGTAGATTTGCCACATCTGCAACCGCAGCGCCGCGCCGTCTTCTGTCAGATGCAGCAGCTTGCCGCGGCGGTCCCGTTGAAACACGGTTTCACGCACCAGCCCCTGTTTCACCATCTGGGCCAGAATGCGTGACAGGTTGGATTGCTCGAACAGAAGGTTGCGGGTCAGCTCATAGGCCCGCACGCCGTCCTCCCCGGCCATCTCGATCCCCCACAGCACATCATACCACCTGAGCGGCGGCAGCCCCGCCGTCCGCAGCTTGGCCTCCATATCGCGGTGGGTCTGCCGGTGGGCGCGGTTCAGCAGGATCCAGATTGCGGTTTCGCGTTTGCTGGGTGTCATGCGGTCATCACGAGTTGGTGAACAAGGGAGAGGTTCCGCCGTTGCCGGTGGATGCAAGCAGATAGATGTCATAGCATCCATCCCGGATCAATCGCATCCTCACGTAACAAGAGCCGTTCCCGGCCCAACCCCATCCGACAGGAAGACTGCCATGATGATCAGGATTGCCTCCCTTGCTGCAGCGGCGCTGCTGGCCGCCCCCGCCGCCTTTGCCGCCACCACCTACAAGACCGACCAGGGCCATACTGAGGTTCGCTTCAGCTGGAGCCACGCCGGCGTCTCGATGCAGAGCGGCGAGTTTACCGACGCCCAGGGCACCCTGGTTCTGGACCCGGAAAACCCCGAAGCGTCCACCCTGAATGTGACCATCAAGGCGGACAGTGTCTCCACCGGCTTCGGGCCGCTGGACGACCACCTGTCCAGCGCCGACTTCCTGGAGGTCGCAACCTACCCCGAGATCACCTTTGTCAGCACCGGGATCGAAAAGACCGGCGACAAGACCGCCAAGGTGACCGGCGACCTGACCATTCATGGCACCACCCAGTCCGTGGTGCTGGATACCACCATGACCCACCTCGGCCCGCATCCTCTGGGCGGCGCGATCGAATACTACCAAGGCGATTGGGCGGCGTTTGAAGCCACCACAACAATCGACCACCAGGCATTCGGCGTCGGCGGTTTCTCCACCGGGCCGATCACCATCCAGATCGTCAGCGAGCTGAAGGCGGAGTGATTTCTGGCCAGCCGGTGCACGGGGGGTGTACAGAGGGTGCACAGGGGGTGCATACATGTCACCCCCCTCCCCGGCCCCGGTTTGAAGACAGCAAAAAGCCCCGGATGTTTCCATCCGGGGCTTCGTGTTTTGGGGTCTCTCCGGCTCAGCCGCCGAAGTCGTCCAGCATGATGTCCTCGCGGTCCACACCCAGATCCAAGAGCATGTTGATCACCGACTGGTTCATGATCGGCGGGCCGCACATGTAGAACTCGCAGTCTTCCGGCGCCGGGTGGTTCTTGAGGTATTCCTCGAACAGGACGTTATGGATAAAGCCGGTGTAGCCTTTCCAGTCGTCCTCCGGCTGCGCGTCGGACAGGGCGACATGCCATTCGAAGTTGTCGAACTCCTCCGCCAGCTGGTCGAAGTCCTCGACAAAGAACATCTCTTTCTTCGAGCGCGCACCATACCAGAAGCTGATCTTGCGGTCGCGGTTCTGCAGACGCTTCAGCTGGTCGAAGATATGGCTGCGCATCGGCGCCATGCCGGCGCCGCCGCCGATGAAGACCATTTCCTTCTGGGTGTCGCGGGCAAAAAACTCGCCGAACGGACCGGAGATGGTGACTTCGTCGCCCGGTTTCAGGTTGAAGATGTAGGACGACATCTTGCCTGCCGGAATGTCGCTGGACCCCGGCGGCGGCGAGGCGACGCGGACGTTCAGCATGATGATGCCCTTCTCGTCCGGGTAGTTCGCCATCGAATAGGCGCGCTCGACCGGCTCATCCACGACGGACTTATACTGCCACAGGTTAAACCGGTCCCAGTCCTCGCGGTATTCTTCCTGCACGTCGAAATCAGTGTAGGACAGCTGGTGGGCGGGCGCCTCGATCTGGATGTAGCCGCCAGCGCGGAAGTTCACATCCTCGCCTTCGGGCAGCTCCAGCACCAGCGCCTTGATGAAGGTCGCCACGTTGTCGTTGGAGCGCACCTTGCAGCGCCACTTCTTGACGCCAAAGACCTCTTCGGGGACTTCGACCTCCATGTCCTGCTTGACCGCAACCTGACAGGACAGGCGGTCGCCGCAGGCGGCCTCGCGCTTGGTGATGTGGCTTTCCTCGGTCGGCAGGATCGAGCCGCCGCCGGAATGCACACGCACCCGGCACTGGGCGCAGGTGCCGCCGCCGCCGCAGGCGGAGGGGACAAACAGTTTCTCAGCCGCCAGCGTCTGCAAGAGCTTGCCGCCCGCAGGCACCGAGATGGTTTTTTCACCGTTGATGGTGATGTTGACGTTGCCGGACGCGACCAGGCGGGAGCGGGCGGCCAGAATGATGGCCACCAGCGCCAGCACGATCAACGTGAACAGGACAACGCCGAGCGAGAAAGTTTCCATAACTTCAGACGCTCCCTTACAGTTTGACGCCGCTGAAGGACATGAAGGCCATCGCCATCAGACCCGCGGTGATAAAGGTGATGCCCAGGCCCTGCAGGCCGTCCGGCACGTCGGAATACTTCAGCTTCTCGCGCACGCCCGCCATCGCGGTGATCGCCAGCGCCCAGCCAAAGCCGGAGGAGAGGCCGTAAGTGGTTGCTTCCGCGAAGTTGTAGTCGCGTTCCACCATGAACAGCGATCCGCCCAGGATGGCGCAGTTCACCGTGATAAGCGGCAGGAACACCCCCAGCGCGTTGTAGAGCGGCGGGAAGTACTTATCGAGGATCATCTCCAGGATCTGCACCATCGCCGCGATCACCCCGATATAGGAGATCAGGCCGAGAAAGGTCAGATCCACATCCGGGAAACCCGCCCAGGCCAGCGCGCCCGGCTTCAAGAGGTAGGTCAGCAGCAAGTTGTTGGTCGGCACGGTGATGGCCTGCACCAGCATCACCGAAATCCCCAGACCCAGCGCGGTGGAGATCTTCTTGGACACCGCGATGAAGGTGCACATGCCCAGGAAGAAGGAGAGCGCGAGGTTCTCGACAAAGATGGCCTTAACGGCGAGTGAAATCAGCCCTTCCATCAGTGCGCCTCCACATTCTGGATTTTATATTCACGCTCTTCGACCTGGTTCGGCTTCCAGGTGCGGAACGCCCAGATCAAAAGGCCGATCACGAAGAACGCCGAGGGCGGCAGCAGCAGCATGCCGTTCGGCACATACCAGCCGCCGTTGTTCACGGTTTCCAGGATGGTGATGCCAAACAGGGAGCCGGAGCCGAACAGCTCGCGGATGATGCCGACCAGCATCAGGATCAGGCCATAGCCCATGCCATTGCCCAGGCCATCGATGAACGACGCCACCGGCGGGTTGCTCATGGCAAACGCCTCGGCGCGGCCCATCACGATACAATTGGTGATAATCAGGCCAACAAAAACCGACAGGGTCTTGGAGATCTCAAAAGCATAGGCCTTGAGCACTTGGTCCACCAGGATCACCAGCGAGGCGATGATCACCATCTGCACGATGATCCGGATCGACGAGGGGATCTGGTTGCGCAGGATAGAGATGAACATCGACGAGAACGCGGTCACAAATGTCACCGCCAGGGTCATCACAAACGCCACCTGCAGAGAGGAGGTCACCGCCAGCGCCGAGCAGATGCCCAGAACCTGCAGCGTGATCGGGTTGTTGTCGACCAATGGGTCGACCAGCATGTCTTTCTTGGTCTGCGCCATCAGAGCTCTCCCGCTTTAAGGGCGGCCAGGAAGGGTGCATAGCCCTCTTCGCCCATCCAGAATTTCACCAGGTTGTCCACGCCGACAGAGGTCAGCGTCGCACCGGCCAGCGCGTCGATATGGTGCTCCGGCCCGGCAGGGCCCTGCGCCTTGGCAACGCTGATCTGCAGCTCGCCGCTTTCGTCATGCAGCTTCTTGCCCTGCCACTGGGATTTCCAGCGCGGGTTGTCCACCTCGGCGCCGAGGCCCGGGGTTTCGCCGTGCTGATAGAACTGCAGGCCAAAGATGTCGTTGCCGTTTTCCTCAACCGCGATGAAGCCATAGAGGGTCGACCACAGGCCGTAGCCGTGGATCGGCAGGATCACCTTGTCCAGATCGCCGTTTTCCTCGCGCAGCAGGTACACGGTCTTGTAACGCGACTGGCGGCCGATGCCCGCCGGGTCGTTCTCCAGCGCACGGCTCAGCTCCGGGTCCTGCGCAGCGGCCAGACCGTCGAAATTGGCGGCGTCGAACTGGTCGGTGAATTCACCGGTCTCCAGGTCCAGCACCCGCGGCTCAAAGGCGGCAAAGGCTTCGGCCACGTTCTGGCCCGGCTCATAGAGGCCGGCCACCTGCAGCACGTTCAGCTGCTTGTCGCGTTTCTTGTTGATTTCCTGCACCGGGCGCAGGGACACGGCGGCGGTGGACACGATCATCGAGGCCACCAGGCAAACGGCAACAGCGATGAACAAGGTCTTGCCGACAGAGTCCGGCGACGCGGCGAGGAAGCGGCCAATCAGGCCTTTGCTTTGGGTCTCAGCCATGGCGGCGCGCCCTCCGTTTGATGTTTGCCTGCACGACGAAGTAGTCGATCAGCGGTGCAAAGACGTTGCCGAACAGGATCGCCAGCATCATGCCTTCGGGGAAGGCAGGGTTCAGCACCCGGATCAGCACCACCATCACACCGATGAGGGCACCGTAGATATAGCGGCCCGCGTTGGTGTGCGACGCCGAAACCGGCTCTGTCACCATGAACACCAGGCCAAAGGCATAGCCGCCCAGCACCAGGTGCCAGTACCACGGCATCGCAAACATCGGGTTGCTGTCGGAACCGATCAGGTTCAGCAGCATCGAGAAGGCGATCATGCCCGCCAGGCAGCCCACGATCAGGCGCCAGTTGGCGATTTTGGTGAACAGCAGAAAGCCCAGACCGATGGCGCAGGCCAGCGTCGAGGTCTCGCCGAAGCTGCCCTGAATGATGCCAAAGAACGCATCCGACCATTCGATGCCCTTGGCGGCCAGCGCCTGCACGCCATCAGCCGCAGTCACACCCAGCGCGGTCGCGCCGGAGAAGCCGTCAACCGGGGTCCAGACCGCATCGCCCGACATGTTCGCCGGATAGGCGAAATACAGGAACGCACGGCCCACCAGTGCCGGGTTCAGGAAGTTCTTGCCGGTGCCGCCAAAGACTTCCTTGCCGATCACCACGCCGAAGATGATGCCAAGCGCCACCTGCCACAGCGGCGCGGAGGCCGGCATGATCAGGGTGTAAAGCATCGAGGTCACAAGGAAGCCCTCGTTCACCTCATGGCCGCGGACGGTGGCAAAGATGACTTCAAAGATGCCGCCCGCAACCAGCGTCACGATGTAGATCGGCAGGAAATACAGGAACCCGTGCGCGATATTGGCCATCGGGTTTGCCGCATCCAGCGAGATGCCGAACATCTGCAGCAGGGCAATCCGCCAGCCGGTGGCCGCATCAGCCCCCAGCGCGGCAATTGCCGAGTTGGCCTGATAACCGGTGTTCCACATGCCCCACAGGATGCAGGGGATGGTAGCGATCACCACATAGGTCATGATCCGCTTCATATCGACGTATGAGCGGGCATGCGGCGCCACCGAGGTGACGGTTTTCGGGGTATAAAGGAAGGACTCCACCATCTCGTAGACGGGGAAGAGCTTTTCGTACTTGCCCCCCTTCTCGAAATGCGGTTCGATCCTGTCAAAGAAGCTGCGCAATCCCATCCGGCTCAGCCCTCCTTTTCAATCTTGGTCAGGCAGTCGCGCAGCGCCAGCCCGTATTCGTACTTGGCCGGGCAGGCAAAGCCGACGAGGCCCATGTCCTCTTCGTCCAGCTCCAGCGCACCCAGCGCCTGTGCGGTGTCGGTGTCCATCACCAGCAGCGCGCGCAAGAGCTGCGTCGGCAGGTAGTCCTGCGGCATCAGCTGCTCAAAGGTGCCGGTGGGCACCATTGCCCGGCGGCCGCCGTTGAGGTTGCTGGTGAGGCTGAACAGCTTGCGGCTGAGGGCCGAGCCCAGCACCGGCTGCACCGCGTATTTGCCGCCCATGGGGCGGATCCAGCCGAGCGGGATCTGCTTGCGGTCTTCTTCGATGATCGCAACCTGGCGGGCAAAACGGCCGAGGAACGCCAGCGGACCAGCCGCCTGGCGGCCCGACAGGATCGACCCGGAGATTACCCGCACCGGACCGTCCGCGGCAATCTCTCCACGGGTCAGCTCATCGGTGGAGGCGCCTGTCACGGTACGGACCAGACGGGGGCTGCGCGCAGCGGGACCGGCGATGGCAACCACGGTGGAGGGGTCCAGGCGGCCGGTCAGCAGCAGGCGGCCGATAGCAATCACGTCGGGGTAGGACACGGTCCAGACCTGATCATTCGCACGCACGGGATGTAGGAAATGGATGTGGGTGCCCGCGAGGCCCGAAGGGTGCGGGCCGGAGAAACCCGCAGCCTCGACACCGGCAAGGTTCGCGCCCGGAATGCTGTCGCCCGTCTTCTGGCACAGATAGGTGGTGCCGTCGGTCAGCAGGGTCACGGCCTTGAGGCCGGCCTCAAACGCCTCAGCCGCATCATTGATGATCACGGCGGCGTCGCCAGCCAGCGGTTCGCTGTCCATCGCAGTGACAAAGATCGCGGCGGGCTTGGACCCCGGCTGCGGCATCTTGGAATAGGGACGGGTGCGGAAGGCGGTCCAGAGACCGGCAGCGCACAGCTTCTCTGTCAGCCCTTCGGCAGTGTCAGCATTGCCGGTGGCAGAGAAATCAATGCCGGTGTCTTCGGCATCGGAAACCGCAATCACCACGCTTTCCAGAACCCGGCGCGCGCCGCGGTTGATCGCCACGACCTTGCCGGTCACCGGCGCCACCATCAGCGCGGCCTCGGCATCCTTGTGGCAGAACAGCGGCGTGCCGCGGCGGACTTCTTCGCCTTCCTGCACCAGCATGCGGGGTTTCAGACCCATGTAGTCGGGGCCCAGCACGGCCACCGAGGTGATGGAGGGACCGTCGTGGATCACCTGCTCCGGTGCGCCTGTCACCGGCAGATCCAGCCCCTTTCTCAAGTTAAATGTCTTCATATTTGCGCTACGTCCCTCCAAGGCCGAATCCCGTGGCGGTTCTTACCCCGTTCCGGCAGCGGCGGCAAAGAAAACGCACAAAACGCCGTTTTCCGCACATCCGCACAGCCTGTCCTGATTTCCGGCGCACTCGAATCAAATTCGGCGCCGAATGGCAAGGCTGTGCCCCTGCCTGTTTCCCAATTTCCTGTGCACTGCGCGCTTTTATCAGACTGTTGGCGCTCACGGGTCTTGGGAAACCGTCAAAGCGGACGGGCGGAAACGGCAACAGCATTCCGGCAGGCGCCGGCAAGGCGGTCCTTTGTGCCCGTCAGTCTCAACAGGCTGTAGAAATTGATTCTACCAAATACTGCGTATTCAGGCGTCCCAAACGGCCTGCGGCGCACCCATCAGATCGCGGTCAACGGTGATGCCCAGTCCCGGCGCATCCGGCACCAGCACGCCGCCGTCCTGCACCGGCGCATCAAACTCCGCCGTTTTCAGCGTCACCATATCGCGGCAGTCCAGAATGCAGCGCAGGGACCGCTCTGGCACCGTCGCGCCCAGATGCGCGATGGCGGAAAATGCCACCACAGACCCAACGGTATCCTGCACGCTGACGGTGGCGCCCGCAGCCAGGCACATGTCCCGGTGCCGCCGCCCATGGGTCAGCCCGCCGGCCTTGGAGATCTTGAGGCCGATGCCGTCCGCCACGTCCTCCGCCAGCATCAGCGCGATGTCCTCATCCTGCTGCACCAGTTCATCCAGGATGATCGGCACAGTGCAGCGCTTGCGCAGCGACATCGTCTCGCGCCAGGTCGTGCAGGGCGCTTCCAGCACAAAGTCCAGCCCCTCGGGCAGCATCCGCAGCATCCGCAGCGCGGTTTCCGGCGCCAGACCGCCATTTGCGTCGACCAGGAAGAACTCCCCCGGCTGCCGGTCGGCCAGCGACGCGCGGATGCGCTCGGCGTCCAGCGCCGGGCCGCCTTCGCCGTCCAGCGCACCGATTTTCACCGAATGGCCCAAATAGCCCATCTCCCGGTGCTGCGCGACACGGGCGCGCATGTCCTCGGGGCTGCCTGCGTAGATCGAGGAGATCACCGGCAGCCGTTTGCCGGTGGAACCGCCTAGCAGTTCGCAGACCGGCAGGTTCACCGATTTGCCGAACAGGTCCCAGCAGGCCAGATCAATTGCGGACTTGGCGTGGTTGTGGCCCAGCAGCGCCTCGTCCATCGCTTCATTTATACGGTCCATCTGCCGCGGGTCACGGCCCAAGAGATAGGGCGCGATCTCGGCAATCCCCGCCCGCACACCCAGCGCATGCGCCGCGATGTAGGTGGAACCAAACGGCGTGCTTTCGCCCCAGCCCTCCAGCCCGGTGTCGGTGGTGATGCGTACAAAAGTCGCGTCAAAACTGCGGTACTCCCGCCCGCCTGACAGCATGTAAACGCCGCCGGAATACGGCAGCTCCAGCTGATACAGCTCGATCTTTTTGATCTTCATGGCGTTACTTCCGGGATCATCAGCACCAGCTTGCCGGTATGGGCCTTGCTCAGGAAGTCCTCCTGCGCGGCGGCGATCTCTGCCAACGGATAGGTCTTAGCAACCAGCGGGCGGATTTCGCCGGCCTCAATGTAGGAAATAAGGTTGGCGAACACCTCATCCTCCTGAAAGGTGCAGCCCATCAGGGTCAGATCCTTGAGGTAGAGCGTGCGCACGTCGATTTCGCTGATCGGCCCGGCAATGGCGCCGGCGGTGGCGTAACGCCCGCCGCGGCGTAAAACATCCATAAACGCGGGCCATTGCGGACCGGCAACCAGATCGACAACCACGTCGATGGAGCCTTCGCCCAGCTCGCTGCGCAAATCGGCGTTGCGGTCGACCACGCGGTCGGCGCCAAGGGCCAGCACCTCATCCGCCTTGGCGGCGGAGGACAGCGCGATCACGGTTGCGCCGCGCCGCTTGGCCAGCTGCACGGCGGCGGAGCCGACGCCGCCGGAGGCGCCGGAGATCAGCACGGTTTCCGCGCCCAGACCCACCCGGTGCAGCATGTTCTCCGCAGTCGAATAGGCGCAGGGGATCGAGGCGAGTTCCGCATCGGACCAATCGCAGTTCACCGCATGGGTTTCGCGCGCAGGCGCCACCGCAAACTGCGCAAAGCCGCCGTCGCATTCGCTGCCGAAGGTCCAGCATTCATAGGGGCGGTAGTCGACGTAAGATCGCAGCATATTGCGCACCAGCACCCGCTCGCCGGTGCGGGCGGGATCGACCCCCTCCCCCACCGCGGCGATGCGGCCGCAGGCATCCGCACCTTGAATGCGCGGGAATTCCAGCGGCTTGCCGGACCAGCTGGCGTCATCGCCGTTGACGCTGTCGAACCCGGTGGCGCCGCCTGCGTTGGTGTCGGCCTCCACCGCTTTGGAGTACCAGCCGATGCGGGTGTTGATGTCGGTGTTGTTGATGCCGGCCGCCGCCACGCGGATCAGCACCTCGCCAGGGCCGGGCTGCGGCACCGGCACGTCGGTGCGGTATTCCAGTTTATCAATGCCGCCGTGACCAGTCAGCAGGACTGCTGCCATTTTCTCCGGAATCATGCCCGCGCCTCCCTTTCAAGAATAAGGTTGGCCGGCCCTCCCCTGCCGGCCAAAACAGGGCGCCGTCCCCGCGGGGACAGCACCCTGAAACTTGTCTCACAGCTCCAGCGGATGCGCGCGGCCGCGCTCCGCCAGGCGGCGGTTCAGTTCCCTTGCCTCCGGAAGGCCAGCCTCCAGCGCAAAGACAAAGGCATGGGTCAGGTAGAAGCAGGCCGCGTCGATATTGCCCGCGGCCTCTGCCTGATCCCCGGCCAGTGTGTACAACCGGACCAGCGCGGCGCTGTCCTTGTCCGCATGCGCCTGCAGCAGCGCGTGGTCGAGCTCTGCGCGCTCCATCCCTCAGCCCTTCAGCGAGATCGCGATGTTCTTGGTGCGCACATAGTTATAGAGCGCCTCCAGTCCCTTTTCGCGGCCAAAGCCTGATTTGCCGACCCCGCCGAACGGGGTGGAGATGCCGCCCGCGAACCATTCGTTCACAAACACCTGCCCGGCGCGAAGACGGTTCGCAACCCGATGCGCCCGCGCCAGATCGCGGGTGAAGACGCCCGCGACCAGCCCGAACTCGGTGCCGTTCGCCATGGCGATTGCCTCGGCTTCGGTGTCAAACGGCGTGAAGCAGGTGACCGGGCCAAAGATCTCCTCCTGCGCGACGCGGGACGCGGGATCCACGTCCGCCAGGATGGTCGGCGCCATGAAATACCCCTCACGCTCCAGCCGCGCACCGCCCGAAGCCGCGCGGGCGCCGCTTTGGCGGGCGGTGCCGGTCAGGGTCTCAACGCCATCCAGCTGGCGGGCGGAGATCACCGGGGTGAGGCCGGGATTTTCCAAGCCGTGCCCAACGCTCAGGCCGTTCGCCAGCGCGGCGGCGCGTTCCACCGCCTCGCCGTAGATCGAGCGGTGCACCAGCACCCGCGACATCGCCGAACAAACCTGACCGGCGTTGTAGAAGATCCCGCTGTGCAGGGAGGACATCAGCGTGTCGAGATTGGCGTCCTCGAACGCCACCGCGGCGGATTTGCCGCCCAGCTCCATCAGCGCGGGCGTGACCGGATTGGCCGCGGCGCGCAGGATCGCCTGGCCGGTCGGGACCGAGCCGGTAAAGACAATCTGATCCACCGCCGGGCTTTCCACCAGCCGGGCGCCCAGTTCGGAACCAATGCCGTTCAGGATCGAAACCGCCCCCGCGGGGACCTCCGCGCGTTCCAGCGCCACGCCCAGCATCGCCAGCGCCATCGGGTCCAGTTCCGGCGATTTGATTATCGAGGCGTTGCCCGCCGCCATCGCGGGCGCCAAGGAGCGCGCCGCAATCGACACCGGGAAGTTCCACGGCACGATCTGGGCAGAAACACCGTAAGGCTCATAGACCGTGTAGTCGGCGTAGTCGGGGCCAAGCGGGATCGACTTGCCTTCGATCTTGTCCGCCATGCCGCCGTAATATTCGAAATACTGCGCGGCCTCTTCGAATTCATCATGCGCGGCACTCAGGCTCTTGCCGCTTTCCCGGCACAGCAGATCCGCGCCCTCATCCGCGATGCCGCGGATCTCCGCCGCGATGCGCTGCATCAGCTGGCCGCGTTTGGCGGGTTTCATGGCGGCCAGATCGCCGCGCTCGAAACTGGCGCGGGCGGCGTCCAGCGCTTTGGCGAGGGTTTCCTCACCTGCCAGCGCGCAGTCGGCCACGTGCTGGCCGTTGCCCGGATCCTCGACGGCCATGCGCGCACCGCCGTCGCCTTCGACCCAGGAACCGGCCAGGAAATTCCTGGCCAGCCCGTCTTTCAGAAAAGAACTCATGCCTCGCGGCCCTTGGTCACCTGATCGGCCACCCAGGCGTGGAAGTTGTGGGTCGGCCCGTCCATCGCAGGCGAGAAGCGCCCGCCATCGAAAAGCTCGCCATGGCGGCCCTTCTGCATGCCCTCGACGACAAAGACGTCCTCTTCGAACACGGTCTTCCACAGCTTGGCATTCTCGGTGCGCAGCTCTTCCAGCTCCGGCGTGTCCTCGTTGGACTTCGCATAATAGAGCTCAATGTGCTCAACGGTGTTTTCGGTGTCGACCGGCTCCAGGATGATCGCAAAGGCGTGGTCGCGCTGCACGCCCAGAAGGACGTTCGGGTAAACCGCGGTGTACTCGCCGCCTTCGTCCCATTTGCTGCTGAGGCCCTCGAAATCCGGAAACACCTCGCCGTTCTCACCCTTCATCTGGCGGTAGACCAGGGTGCCCTGGCCGGAATACTTGCCCGGCACCTCGATGTTGTAGTGATCTTCCAGCCGGGAATAGCTGTTGAGGCCCGGATGCACCCACGGCAGGTGGTAGCTTTCGCAGTAGTTCTCCACCGCCAGCTTCCAGTTGGTTTTGACTTCCAGCTTGAAGCCGGAATCCGCGCCGCCGTGATGCACCGGAGTGTCGAATTCCTTCCAGCGCTCCAGCAGGTCGGCGTGGGCCTCCTCGAACTCCGGCGCGGTGCCGTCGACATTCACGAACACCACGTCGCGCCAGACGCAGGAGCGGATGCGCACCAGGCCCAGCTCGTCCAGCTTGATGTCTTCATGCTTGTTGTTGCCGGGGCCGCCCACGTGGGGAGTGGAGACCAGGCGGCCGTTCAGGCCGTAGCACCAGCTGTGATAGGGGCAGCGGATGGCGCCGCGGATCTTGCCCGGCTGTTCCACCAGGATCATGCCGCGGTGGCGGCAGGTGTTCTGAAAGACACCGATGGCGCCATCGGTGTCACGCACGATCAGCAGCGGCATGCCGAGGAAATCCACCGGCTTGGCATAGCCCGGCTCCGGCACGTCCTTGCCAAAGCCGATGCCGGACCAGTTCTTGAACAGAACCGAGCGTTTTTCTTCGGCAAAAACAGCGGGGTCGATGTAATGGGCGTTCGGCAGGCCGTTTGCGACGTTGACCGGAGCCATCACCGGGGCAAGCGAGTCATGCTTGTTCATCTGGGGTCTCTCCAAGGCAGGAAAAAGATGTGCGCGTTTTGCGCCATTGAAGGCAGAGACCGGATTTCCTCAATATCAGGAATTTTCGCGCTGAGGTTAGCTGAGCTCATCCGAGCTTCGATTGACCTCGCCAATCACCCAATTGCGAAGCAAACGGGCGGATTCCGACAGATCGGCGTCCGGCCGGCCTACCAGGTGAAAACCGTGCGGCGCCGCCAGAACATGCGGGCCGATGGGCACCAGCTGGCCGGAAGTGAGCAACGGGTGCAGCAGCCGCTGCCAGCCCAGCACCAGCCCCACGCCGTCCTGCGCCGCCTGCAGGGCCACAGCGTAGTTGTTCACCCGCACGCCCGGCGCGATGGGTCCGCTGTAGCCCAGTTGCAGAAACCAGTCCGCCCAGGTGGTCCAGCTCTTGTCGTCAGACTCCAGATGCACGAGCCGCTGCTGCGCCAGTTCCTCCAGCGGGCAGCCCGTGAGCTTCTGTGCCAGGTCCGCATTGCCGACAGGCACCAGATGGTCGCGGTACAGTTCGGTCTGCTCCAGCCGGGTATCGCGCTCGCGCCCGTAGCGGATATAGAAATCCACGTCCGGCATGCCGCGCAACGGGCGGTCGTTGACGATCTGGTTGACGTTCACATCCGGGTGTTTGCCCCAGAACCGCACCACCGACGGCGACAACCACAGCGAGGCAACGGCAGAGGTGGAGCCAATGGTGACGGTATCCCCGGTCTGGCGGCCGCGGATGGTCTTGAGACTGAGCGAAATCTTGGAAAATGACGAGGCCAGGGTGTCAAACAGCGCCTCGCCTTCCTCCGTCAGCTCCACCCCCCGGTGTTTGCGCTGGAACAGCGGCGCCTGCAGCTCCGCCTCCAGCGCCTTGACCTGATGGCTGACCGCGCCGGGGGTGACCGACAGCTCCTGCGCCGCGTTCTTGAAGCTCAGATGCCGGGCCGCGGCCTCAAAGGCAGCCAGGGTGGTCAGCGGCGGCAGGTTGTAGTGGCGGCGGGACATCTGCGGCTCCTGGCATACGGCTCGGGTGAACGGTCTTCATTTCAATATGGGAAAATCATCTTTGAAAGCCAGTCCGGAAATTTGGGGCGGGTGCCGTTTTCATGTAATGAAAACGGCCATGAAAAATCGATTTTTCATGGCCGGAAACCGCGCCGGTTTCCGGCGGCCTCAGTCAATCCGCCCGCGCTGAAGCATTGGCGTCACGTTGAAGGCAGCCTTGTAGACCCGGGAAAAATGCCCCGGGCTGTCAAACCCGCAGCTGAGCGCCACGTCGGTCACCGAAGCCTCAGTCTGGATCAGCAGGTTGCGGGCACGTTCCAGCCGCATCTCCATCGAGTATTTTTTCGGTGAGGTGTTGAGATATTTGCCGAACAGCCGCTCCAGCTGGCGGGTGGAAATGCCGATTTCCTCTGCAATGCGGGCGGGGGAAATGGGATCGCTGATATGGTCGTGCATCATCTGGATGGCGCGGGCCAAATGCGCGTTGCGCATCCCGTTGCGCGATTGCAAAGACACACGCTGCTCCGCCGTCGCATTGCGCACCGCGTTATAGACCATCTGATCCGCCACTGCGACGGCGAGGTCATAGCCGTGCGCGCGTTCAATCAAATGCAGCATCAGGTCCGCCGTCGCGGTGCCGCCAGAGGCGGTGACGTGTTTTTCATCTGCCACAAACACGTTGCGCACCAGGTTCACCTCCGGGAACGCCTCCATGAAGCTGTCATGATATTCCCAATGGATCGCCGCCTGCATTCCGTTCAGAAACCCGGCCTCTGCCAGCACCCAGGCCCCAGAACAGAGCGCGCCCACCGCAACACCGCGCGCCTTTTCCCGGCGCAGCGCGGCCAGCAGCGGCTTGGTCACATGGTTGCGCATATGGATGCCCGACAGGGCAAACAGCCGGTCGCATTTCGGAACCGCGTCAAAGCCGTAATGCACCAGCGTCACCGATCCGTTTGAGCAGGTCGCGGTCTCGCCATTCTCCGATCCGAACGACCAGTCATAAAGATCCTGGCCGCTGACCAGGTTGGCGATCCTGAGCGGCTCCACCGCGCAGGAAAACGCCAGATGGGAAAACTCCTCAACCAGGAGAAAGGCAAAATGCTGGGTTTTGGTCATGGATCAACCATCTGACTTGAAACGCTGGGCGGGCCTGGCTGCACGGCCCTCGCGCCCCGGACAGGCTAGGCCCCCTGCCCTGCCTGCCGCAAGCCGCGATGCGCCCGCAGCTTGCACACACCATATTTTTTCTGTGTACACAATATGTATTTTCATGTCATAGAGCCAGCAAGCCAGAGAATCCCGCACCGCAAAGCGGCAGGAGACAGACCCATGAAAGACGCCTCAAGGAACCGGAAGGCTGCGCTCTACAGCCGCCTGAAGACCGCGATCATGACGCTGGAGCTGCGCCCGGGCGCCGATCTGGATGAGGCGAAACTCTCAGAGGAGTCGGGCCTCTCGCGCACCCCGCTGCGCGAGGTGCTGCGCCAGCTTGCCGGCGAGGGCTATGTGGACCTGCGGGAAAACCGCGGCGCGCGGGTCAGCGAAATGTCGCATATGACCCTGCGCGATTTCTTCCTGGCGGCGCCGATGATCTATGGCGCGGTGATGCAATTGGCCGCCAAACACGCAACGCCCGCGCAAATCACTGCGCTGAAAGAGGCGCAGGATGCCTTCAAGTCCGCCCTGCGCAGCGGCTCCAGCGCAGACCGCGCGATGGCCAACAACCGCTTCCACGAGATCACCGGCGAGATGGCCGACAACATCTATCTGCTGCCGTCCTTTCAGCGTCTGCTGATCGACCACGCCCGTATCGGCATGACCTTCTACCGCCCCCAGGACGCCCGGATGGCGGAGAACCTGGATGAGGCCAGCGCCCAGCACGACGCCATCATCGCCGCCATCGAGGCCGGCGACGAGGCGGCGGCAGGCCAGCTGGCGATTGCGCATTGGAACCTGTCGCGCGACCAGATCGAGCTGTTCGTCATGCCCGCCGGGCTGGACATGCCGCTGGGAACCGTCGCCCGCAAAACCCCTGCATGAGGATGACATGACCCCTATTTTCCGGTTTGAGGGGATATACACCCCTGTGGTGACACCCCATTTCGAGGACGGCAGCGTCAATTGGGACGCGCTGGCCGAGGTGATCGACTACCTGGTTGAGAACGGCGTGCACGGGCTGATCTCCGGCGGATCGACCGGCGAGAACTATGCCCAGACCGTGGAGGAGCGCGTGGCATTGGCGCGCTTCACCCATGACCGGCTGGCGGGCCGCCTGCCGCTGGTGGTGGGCACCGGCGCGATGCTGACCAGCGATTCCATCGCGCTGGCGACCGGCGCCAAGGACATCGGCGCCGATGCGATCCTCTTGGCCTCGCCGCCCTACTCGGTCCCGACCGACCGCGAAAACGCGCTGAATGCGCTGGCCATCGACAAGGCCGCCGATCTGCCGGTGATGCTGTATAATTACCCGCACCGCACCGGCACGATGATGGGCGAGGAGTTCCTCGACCGGGTTGGCCGCTCCCGCAATTTCTGCGGCATCAAGGAAAGCTCCGGCGATATCAACCGGGTGCATCTGCTGGCCCGCGACTACCCGCATATCCAGCTGGGCTGCGGCATGGATGATCAGGCGCTGGAGTTCTTCGCCTGGGGCGCGCCCTTCTGGGTCTGCGGCGGTTCAAACTTCCTGCCCCGCGAACACGTGGCGCTCTATAAGGCTTGTGTGATTGAGGGCAATTTCGCCAAGGGCCGCCGGATCATGTCGGCGCTTATGCCGCTGATGCGTGTCCTCGAACAGGGCGGCAAGTTCATCCAGACCATCAAGCACGGCGTCACCCTGAACGGCATCGCAGCCGGCGCCATGCGCCCGCCATTGAAGGGCCTGAACAAGGACGACAAACGCGCGCTGGAACAGGTCGTGCGGGTGCTGAAACAGAAAATCGCAGATATCGAGGCGGAGGGTTAAGGAATGACTTTGCTTACTCAGGACGAATACAATTCCATCGCCGCCAATCTGGACCTGCCGACGGCTGCGTTCATTGACGGCAAGTTCTGCCCCGCTGCGTCCGGCAAGACCTTTGAAACCGTGAACCCGGCCACCGGCGAGAAGCTGGCGGACATCGCGGCCTGCGGTGCCGCGGACGTTGATGTCGCGGTCGAAAAGGCGCGCGAAGCCTTCGACGATGGCCGCTGGTCGCGGCTTCATCCATCGGAACGCAAGGACGTGCTGATCCGGCTGTGCAAACTGATGACCCGCAATGCCCGCGAACTCGCCGTGATGGAAAGCCTCGACAGCGGCAAGACCATCTATGACTGCGAAACCGTCGACGTGCCGGAGACCATCCACTGCATCAAATGGCACGCAGAGGCGATCGACAAAATCTATGACCAGGTGGCGCCCGCCTCCGACGATCACATCGCCATGGTGCTGCGTGAACCTATCGGCGTGGTTGGCCTGGTACTGCCCTGGAACTTCCCGCTCTTGATGCTGGCGTGGAAGATCGGCCCGGCGCTGGCCGCCGGCTGCTCCGTTGTGGTGAAACCAGCTGCCGAGACCACCCTGACCGCGCTGCGCGTGGCGGAACTGGCGATGGAAGCGGGCCTGCCGCGCGGTGTCTTGAACATCGTGCCCGGCGGCGGCGGCGACGTGGGTGAACCCATCGGGCGGCACATGGATATCGACATGGTCTCCTTCACCGGCTCCACCGTGACCGGCAAGAAATTCCTGTCCTATTCGGCAGAAAGCAACGCCAAGGAGGTGGTGCTGGAGATGGGCGGAAAGAACCCGGCCATCGTGATGAACGACGCCGAGAACCTGGACCGCGTGGCCCAGCATATCGTCAACGGCGCATTTTGGAACATGGGCGAGAACTGCTCGGCTTCGTCGCGCCTGATCGTGCACAAGGACATCAAGGCAGAGCTGCTGGAGCGTATCGCGCACCACGCCAAGGCCTGGAACGTGGGCGACCCGCTGGACCCGGAGGTCCGCATGGGCGCGCTGGTGTCACGGGCGCATTTCGACAAGGTCTGCGGCTATCTGGAACTGGCGGAAAACGTGGTGCTGGGCGGCAAGTCACACGACGGCGCCTTTGTCGAACCCACCGTGGTCGAGGTTCCGGGCAATGACGCGGTTTTGGCGCGCGAGGAGATCTTTGGCCCCGTCCTGTCGGTGATCGAAGTGTCCGGCTTTGACGAGGCGATCCGTATCGCCAATGACACCCAATACGGCCTTTGCGCCTCGATCTTCACCGCCAATGCCAAACGCGCCATCCGCGGCGCGCGCGCCATCCGGGCAGGCACAGTCACCGTGAACAGCTTTGGCGAAGGCGACATTTCCACCCCCTTCGGCGGCTACAAACAGTCGGGCTTTGGCGGCCGCGACAACTCTGTCCACGCCCACGACCAGTACACCCAGCTGAAAACCATCTGGATCGACCTGGCCGACGACGCAGACGAGGCCGTGGATTGACCGCCTACACCGCAAAACGCCTGCCCCGGCAGACCGGGGCTGCGGGGTGGAATGCCATCCTGCCGCCCCAAGACGCCCTGCCGGTGCTGGACCAGGATCTGTCCGCAGATGTCACCATTATCGGCGGCGGTTTTGCGGGCCTGTCCGCCGCCCGCCGCCTGCACCAGCTCGACCCCTCGTTGAAGGTGGTTCTGCTGGAGGCCGGGCGCATTGCCGAAGGGTCCGCCGGGCGCAACTCCGGCTTCATGATCGACCTGCCGCATGACCTGGCCTCCGACAATTACGCCGGCGCAGGGCTGGAGGCAGACAAGGCCGCGATTGCCATGAACCGCAAGGCGATTTCCTTTGCCGCGGAGGTGGCGCAGGACTGCGCCCTGCCGCAGGAGATGTTCGACCCCGCGGGCAAGATCAACGCCGCCGCCACCCGCGCGGGCGATCAGCACAACCGCGATTTCGCCGCCCATCTGCAGCGGCTGGGCGAGCCGCATCAGCTGCTGAGCCACCAGGAGATACAGGAGCGCACCGGGAGTGCGCATTACACCTCCGGTCTTTATGCACCCGGCACGGTGATGATCCAGCCCGCCGCCTATATCCGCGCCCTGTCGGCGCATCTGGCTGGGCAAATTACCCTGTTTGAAAACACCCCGGCCACTGGTTTTGAGAAACAGGGCGCAGGCTGGTTGGTGACAACCCCCAAAGGGCGCATCAGCACCGGCAAAATTATCCTGGCCAGCAACGGCCATCTGGAAAGCTTCGGCTTCTACCAGCGCCGCCTGATGCATATCTGCCTCTATGCCTCGATGACCGGGCGGCTGACGCCAGAGCAGATCAAACGCCTGGGCGGCGCAAGCCGCTGGTCGGTGACGCCAGCCAACCCGATGGGCACTTCTGTCCGGCGGATATCGGGATCTTACGGCGACCGCATCCTGATCCGCAGCTGCTCCAGCTTCCACCCCACCCTTGAGACCAGCCAGATGCGCCTGCGCAACGCGGGCTGGGTGCATGACCGCAAGTTCACGGAACGCTTCCCGCAGCTGGGGGATGTGCAGATGGAACACCGCTGGGCCGGCATGCTTTGCCTCAGCCGCAACGGGTCTGCGGCGTTCGGGGAGCTGGATCAGGGTCTTTATTCCGCCTGCTGCCAGAACGGCCTTGGCATCGCTCGCGGCACCTTGCAAGGGATGGGCATAGCCGAGCTGCTGCTGCAGGGCGGCTCGCGGATCGCCAGCCATTTCCAGGCCCAGCCAATGCCGCCCAAACTGCCGCCGGAACCCTTTGCCTCGCTGGGCGCCAATACCTACCTGATGTGGAAGGAATGGCGGTCCGGCAAGGAGTAGAGGGCGGAGGGGGCGCTGCCCCCGGCCTGCGGCCTCCCCCGGAGTATTTTTGCAAAGGTGAACAGGCGAAGGTCCGGGCAGGCCCCCCGCGCGCCAGTTCCGTCTTCCTCAAAAGGTTGCCACAGGTGCGCCGAACCGGCTCTCATCCGGGAGGACGCCAAGGCCCGGTCCCTGCGGCAGGGCGATGTGCCCGTCCTCAACGCAGATGCCGTTTCCGCTGTCATAATGCCCGTCAATATACGGCGCGGCGATCCACACCCCTTCCAGCAGATCGGGGCGCACGGTAGCGCCGATGTGGGTGCAGGCGGCGGCCAGGATATCGCCGCCCCAGGCATCGTCGCAGGTATGGGGCACGCCGCCCGCCTCGCAGATATCGCGGAAGGCGCGCATCGGGTGCAGCCCGCCGATCCGGGTGAGCTTCATGCCGAAACCATCCGCCTGTCGGCGCCCGACGGCCTCGGTCACAATGCCCAGATCCTCTGAGCTTTCGTCCATGTAGAGCGGGTGGCACAGCAGCGGGCGCAGCGCCTGAAGCTCCTGCAGGCTGGCGCAGGGCTGTTCGATCACCAGCGGTATTTCCGCACAGCCGCGGCTGACGAACTGCGCGTCCCGCATGGTCCAGCCGCGGTTGGCATCCAGCGCCAGCCGCATGCCGCTGCCGCGGATCTTCTCCCAGACATGATGGGCCACGGCGATGTCTTCCTGCACGTCGCGCCCGCCTGCCTTGACCTGCAGCCGCCCGTAGCCCTCGGCGCGCTTCTCCCGCGCGATGCGGGCGGCTTCTTCGGGGGTTTCGATGCCGATTGCATAGTAACTGGGCACCCGTTCGGTCACCGCGCCGCCCAGCAGATCCGCCACCCGCAGCCCCAGATGCTTGCCCAGAACGTCATGCAGGGCGATGTCCAGCGCCGCCTTGGCATAGGAATGCCCCATCAGCAGGCTGTTCATCCGCCGGTGCAGCGCCAGCACCTGGCACTCCAGCCCAATGAGCCCCGGCGCCATCTCTGCCAGCGCCGCCCGCGCGCCCCTGGCATGCGCCTTGTCATAAACCGGCCCCAGCGGGCAGGTCTCGCCCCAGCCGGTCAGGCCATTGTCCGTCACCAGCTTGACCAGCGTGGTGTCCAGCGCATGGATCTGCGATGCGGCCATGGTGTAGGGGCCGTTCTTCACTGGCAGATCATGCTGGTAGATATGGATTTCCGCGATTTTCATGAGTCTGCCCTGTCAGAAAAAAGCCCGCCCTCTATCGTTAGGGCGGGCCAGTCGGGGAGGAAACCTAGCAGCTTTGGTTCAGCTCGTCCGCGGCGGGGATTTCCCGCTCGCGCCGGGTGATATACTCCAGCAGTTCTTCGTTCTTGGCCTCGTCCAGCTTCGGCTCCTGGTAGTCCGCCAGCAGCTTTTTGGCGCGGGTCAGGGCGCGTTCGGTGATCTCGGCGCTGCCCTCGGCCTGCCATTGCTCGATAGAGTTGTTGTCAAAAAGCTCCGGCATGAAAAACGCCTCCTGGAAGTTCTCCTGGGTGTGCGGATGGCCCAGGTAGTGGCCGCCGGGGCCGACATCCGGCACCGCCGCCAGCGCTTGGCCGAAGTCGTGCCATTTCGGGCCTTCCGCCATCCGGTAGGCCATGGCGCATTGCTCTGCATCGACGATGAACTTGGCGACCGAGCAGTGCATCCCGGCCTCGTTCCAGCCCGCCGAGTGCCAGATGTAGTTGGCACCCGCGTGCATGACCGCCGACAAGGTGGTCGCGGATTCATAACCCGCCTGCGCATCGAACGTCTTGGCCCCGCCCAGGGTGTTGGAGGTGCGCCACGGCACGCCGTAGTGCCGCGCCATCTGGCCGATCATGAAGTTCATCAGGCTGATCTCGGGCGTCCCCGCCATTGGCGCACCTGATTTCATGCTGACGGTCGACAGGTAATGGCCGTAAATCGCGGGCGCGCCCTTGCGTATGACCTGGGTATAGGCCAGCGCGCTCAGCGCCTCGGCATTCAGCTGCGCCACGGTTGCAGGGACGGACGCAGGCGTATTGGCGCCGCCCAGCACAAAGGGAGAGCAAAGCACCGGCTGGTTCCGGCGGCAGAAGGCGCGCATGGCGCCCAGCATGGTCTCATCCCAGACCAGCGGCGAGTTGCCGTTGCAATTGCCGGTCACCACCGGGTGGCTGTCGATGAAATCCGCACCGAACAGGATCGCGCACATGTCGATCACATCCTCGGCGTTCTTCGGGCTGGTGGTCATGCCCATGAACGTCTTGTCGGAGTATTTCATCGACGAGTAGGTGATGCGCAGATGGCGCTGGCTGATCGGATGGTCGTAAGGCTCGACGATGTGATGCGCGGAGGAATGCATCGCCGGCATCATATGCGCCAGCTTGTGGAACATCGCCAGGTCTTCCAGCAGCGGGTTGCGGCGCACGTCATCAAGGTCGCGCAGGAACGGCGCGCCGGTCATCGGGATGAACATCGAATGCTTGCCGCCGAGGCGGACATTCTTCTTGGGGTCGCGCGCGTGATAGGTGAAATCGCTGGGGATGGTCTGGATCAGTTCCCGCACGAGGCCGCGGTCCAGATAGACCAGTTCGCCCACAACCTTGGCGCCTGCGCGTTTCCAGTCCTCCAGTGCAATCGGGTCGCGGAACTGGACGCCAACGTTTTCCAGAATGTCCAGCGAGGCGTTGTCGATCATCTCAACCTGGGCGCCGTCCATCACCTCGCACAGCGGGATATTGCGGGTCAGCCCCGGCAGCATGTCGAATTTCGGGGCCGTTCGCAGGGCGCGGCGGGCGTGGCGGCCGCCGGAACGGGTGCGCGGGGCAGTGGCTTGCTCAGTCATCGCAGGGGTCTCCTTTGACAGTGAGTTTCGCCAAAAGACGCAGGGTTCACCTGCAGGATTGCGAAATCCGGTTGCAGAAACCGACACTCTGCCCTGCGGAACCGTCCTGGAGTCAGGCCAGTTGATCCGCGCAGACGGGAAATCAGGCCGTTAGACCCTAAACCAGCTGTTTTTCCGGGAATCTCCATGCCTTGGCGACTCGCGGACCCGATCGTTTTTGCGCATCATGCATACCGTGGCGAAAAATTATCCACAGGCCGTGAAAACCCATTCGGTGCCTAACAAGTTATTTTAATTCAATGCCTTACCCGGAAAACCTCTGAGATTCACCGTGTAAGGCACGGCGCCGGCGGACCCGGCTGCAACCTCTAACTGAAGGAATCTATTGCACAACTGCGTTCGCATTGCGTATAGAAACGATAAATAAGGCGCTGACGCAAAACAGCGTTACTATCGAGAGGGCAGCAGGTGGCAGTAGCACTCCACATCAATCAGCGTATCCGCGAGAACGCGGAGAACCTCAGTGCGGCTCTTAACAGCCACATGCTGGCGAGTTTTGCGCCGGATGCAAGGAAGGAATTGCGCCTGTTCAGTGCCGGCGAGGCAGCAGAGATGCTGGGAATCTCTGCCAGCTTCCTGCGCAAGCTGCATTTTGACGGCAAATTCCCCGAGGTGCACACCACCCCGGGCGGCCGCCGCCATTATTCCGCCGCCGACCTGATGGAAATGCGCAAGATCCTGGATGCCGCGGCCAAGACCCCCGGCACCTACCTGCGCGGCCGCCGCGAGGGCGACAAGGTGCAGGTGCTGTCCTTCCTGAACTTCAAGGGCGGATCGGGCAAGACCACGTCGTCCATTCACACCGCGCAACGGCTGGCGCTCAAGGGCTACCGGGTTCTGGCGGTGGATATCGACCCGCAGGCGTCGCTGACGACGCTTTTCGGCTATAGGCCAGAGGTCGATTTCCTCGAAACAGGGACGATTTATGACGCAATCCGCTATGATGACCCCCTGCCCTTGCGCGACATCATCCAGCAGACCTATTTCGCCAATCTAGACCTCGCCCCCGGCGGGCTGATCCTGCAGGAATTCGAACACGAGACCCCGCAGGCGCTGATCAACAACGTGCAGCCCGCGTTCTTCTCGCGCATGGCCGCCGCGCTGGAGGAGGTCGAGCAGGATTACGACGTGATCATCTTCGACTGCCCACCGCAGCTGGGGTATCTGACCATGTCGGCGCTCTGTGCCTCCACCGGCGTGATCATCACCGTGGTGCCGAACATGCTCGACATCGCCTCGATGTCGCAGTTCCTGCAGATGTCAGCCGAGCTGCTGGATGTGGTTTCCAACGCCGGGGCCGCGCTGGAGTTCGATTTCCTGCGCTTCCTGATCAACCGGTACGAGCCGAACGACGGCCCGCAGCAACAGGTGGTTGCATTTCTGCGGCAATTGTTCGGCGAGGAAGTGATGGTTGCCCCGATGCTGAAATCCACCGCGATTTCCGACGCGGGCCTGACCCAGCAAACGGTCTATGAGGTCGAAAGATCCATGTTTCACAGGTCAACCTACGACCGTGCGGTGGATTCACTAAATCAAGTTAACGATGAAATAGAATCGCTCCTTCAACAAGCATGGAGGCGTTGATGGCACGCAAAGGCATTCTCAGCACGGCACTCGGCAGCCCGGCAGCATCCGCTGGCGGGCCGAAACCCAAGATGATGCCGCGCGGCGCGGTCGGGGCGCTGCAATCCTCGCTCAGCAAGCTGCAGGAAAGCGCGGTGCAGGAAATCGACGCCGCGCTGATCGACGACGCGGGCTACGAGGACCGTCTGGGCCTGGACGGTGCCGCGCTTAACCAGCTGAAGGAGAGCCTGCGGACCTATGGCCAGCAGGTTCCGGTGCTGCTGCGCCCGCACCCCAAGGCGCCCGGGCGGTTCGAAATCGTTTATGGCCGCCGCCGCCTGATGGCGCTGCGGGAGCTTGGCCTGCCAGTGAAGGCGATGGTGCGGCAGTTGGACGACCACGCGCTTGTGATGGCGCAGGGACAGGAAAACACCTCGCGCCTGGATCTCAGCTTTATTGAAAAGGCCTCCTTTGCGGCGCAGCTGCAGAACGACGGCTATGACCGGCCGACAATTGCCGCGGCGCTGTCGATCGACCTGCCGATGGTGTCGCGGATGCTGAAGGTCGGCACCGCGTTTGAGCTGCCCTTCCTGCGGGCCATCGGCTCTGCCCCCGGCGTCGGCCGCGACCGCTGGATGATGCTGGTCAAGCTGTTCCAGGACCCCGCCGCGCGGGCCCGGGCCATCACCCGGACACACCGGCCGGATTTCACCACCTATGATTCCGACGGAAGGTTCGAGGCGGTTCTGACCCATGCCCAGGGCGTGAGCCAGGAGGTGAAAGCCCCCCCTGCCCCGCCGAAATCCCGCGCCTTGCCGGGCAGCAACGGCGCCGCAGTGGCAGGCATCAAGACAACCGCCAAGGGCATCACCCTGACGATCTCCGGCAAGGACACACCCGGCTTTGACGCCTGGTTCGACGAAAACGCAGAAGAGATCATGGCAGAGCTTCACGGCCGCTGGCAAAAAGACCAGCCCGAGCAGCCGGAAGACTGAAGAAGAGCAGAGAAAACAGGACAGGAGGCACGTAAGCAGGCAAAAGAAAAGCCCCCCAGGACATTACATCCCAGAAGGCCGTTCTCAGATTTAGCACCTTTGGAATAGCCCTTCAGACTCCTTAGTGTCAACTCCATGCGCTGCATGGGGGCGGGAATTCTTTGTCTTTCGTGAAAATAATCATGGAACAGGCGTCCCAAATCGCATTTGGGCGGCAGGATCCGTGCGGCCGGCTGGCGGGTACTCACGACAAGTGGGACCTTCTGGCTGCGCTGACGCACGCCGCCGCGGAATTTGAACTGAGCCACCGCACCCTTGGCGTCCTGAAGGCGCTGCTGACGTTTTTCCCGGAGCGCGCTTTGCCTGCAGAAGCGGACAGCGCCATCGTGTTCCCGTCGAACCGCAGGCTGATGGAGCGCTTGAACGGGATGCCCGAAAGCACCCTGCGCCGCCACCTGGCCGCCCTCACCCGGCTCGGCATTGTCAGCCGGAAAAACAGCCCCAACCGCAAACGCTACGCGCGCCGGGTTGGCGGGGACACCGCGATGGCGTTCGGCTTCGATCTCTCTCCCCTCGCCCGCCATGCCGCCCGGATCTTCGGTGCCGCCTTGAACGCCAAGGAACGCACCGAGCACCTGGCCGTTCTGCGGGACCGCGTTGCCGTGCTGCGGCAGGAGCTGCTGGACATTGCCGATGAGACGGCAGAGACACTGCTGGACGCGTCCCGCAAACTGCTGCGCCGCAAGCCCTGCGAAGCCGAACTCTCCGCAATGGCAGATCTCCTGCGCGCGGAAATTGCCAGCCGGACACCGGAGGAAACCCCGCAAGCTCCCCTGCCCGCTGCAGGCAAAATGAGCGGCCCCGTCAGCCAGAATGAGCGGCACATACAGGATTCAGTAAAAAATGATTCTGACTCTGAAGAGCCGCAGGCCAAAGCGCCCTGCCCTCAACCGCATGCCACAGACGGCAAGGCAGGCAATACAGAGAATGCAAGTGATCTGGCCAAGGTCCTGCGTGCCTGCCCAGAGGTTCAGGCCTACTATCCCGGCGAGCTGCGCAGCTGGCAGGATGCCGACCGCATTGCCGAAACCCTGTCGCCGATGATGGGGATCGAGATGCCGGTGCTGAGCGACGCCCGTGCCGCCATGGGCCGCAAGGACGCGGCAACAGCGGTGATCTGCATGCTGGAGAAACTCGGCACCATCCGCAGCCCCGGCGCCTATCTGCGGCGTCTGGCTCAGAAAGCGCGCGCGGGCCAGTTTTCCACCGCACCGATGCTGAATGCGCTGCTGCAGGCGGGGAACCGGGCGGAGATTGCCAGCTGACAATTTTCACAGGCTGCCGGTCTTCAGTGACCGGTTTGACGCGGTGAACACTGGATTTCAGCTTCTTCTGAACAGGAGCCTGAAGTGAATTGTCAGCTGACAACTTTTGAAGACAGCGTGAAACCCGCGCGGCGCGGCGCCGGTTTCCGTATGGGGTACGGATCTGGAACGGCGCAGTTTACCGGGCTGAAAACCACCCTGCCGCACTCCGGAACCGGCACCTCGTGACTGAAATTGTCAGCTGACAATTTTGACCTTTGCCTCGGGTTCCGGCGGCATTGCACCATTGCTTTCAGCGCTCGCCAGCGGCCACAGTGGCCGGGACACTCCCAGTCACAAAGGCAAAGCCTGCATGCTCTCCATCCTGAAGTACCGGACCTACCGGCATCTCTTTCTGGCCCAGATCGTGGCCCTGACAGGCACGGGCCTGGCAACCGTGGCGCTTGGCCTTCTGGCCTTTGATCTGGCCGGGGAGCGCGCAGGCGTGGTGCTGGGCACCGCATTGACGATCAAAATGGTGGCCTATGTCACCGTAGCCCCCATCGCCGCCGCTTGGGCCGAACAGGTGGACCGCCGCCGGATGCTGATCACTCTGGACATGGTGCGGGCCGCAGTCGCCGTTTGCCTGCCGTTCGTCACGGAGGTCTGGCAGGTCTATTTGCTGATCTTCGTGCTGCAATCGGCCTCCGCCGGATTCACGCCCGCCTTTCAGGCCTCGATCCCAGATGTGCTGACAGAGGAGAAGGACTACACCCAGGCGCTGTCGCTGTCGCGGATGGCGTATGAACTGGAAAGCCTGATCAGCCCGATGCTGGCCGCGGCGCTGCTGGTTCTGGTCAGCTCCTCGACGCTGTTCTGGGGCACCGCGGCGGGGTTTGCGGCCTCCGCCTTGCTGCTCGTCTCCATCGTTCTGCCGTCGCCGGAACCCAAGGCGCCGCGGCCGATCTGGCAGCGCACCACCCGCGGCATCCGCAACTATCTGCGCACCCCGCGGCTGCGCGGGCTGCTGGCAATGAATTGGGTGGTGTCTGCGATGGCCGCGATGGTGCTGGTCAACACGGTGGTGCTGGTGCGCGCCGGGCTGGGGCATGGCGAAAGCGCAGTGGCGCTGGCGCTGGCCTGTTTCGGCGGCGGCTCGATGCTGTCGGCCATGCTGCTGCCGCGGCTACTGGAGCGTCTGCCGGACCGCAGCGTGATGCTGGCAGGCGGCGCATTGGGAAGTGCTGCGCTGATGGGGCTGGCATTGGCCGCGCTGGTTCAGCCGCTGGGGTTTGCACGGCTGGCAATCGCCTGGTTCGTGATCGGCTTGGGCTACTCTGCTGTGATGACCCCTTCGGGGCGGCTGCTGGCGCGCTCGGCCCATGCAGCGGACCGCCCGGCCATCTTTGCCGCGCAGTTCACCCTTTCGCATGCCTGCTGGCTGGTCTTCTATCCGCTGTCGGCCTGGCTGATGGCGGCCTGGGGGGCAGGGGCGGCGATGCTGGTTTTGGCGCTGCTGGCCGCTGCCGGGCTGATCGCGGCGCAGCACCTGTGGCCCGCGGACAGTGGCGCGCCGGTTGCGCATGAGCACCCGGACCTGCCGCCGGATCACCCGCACTTGCAGGGCGGCCACCCGCATGCGCATCCGGTCATCATCGACGATCTGCACCCTCGGATGCCGCGGAAAGAGGGACACTAGCATCGCAGGGCCAAGTCGCAGCTTATTCATTTTATGACTAGACATAATGCCCTAAATGAGTAGCTTATTGCCCAACTGGCAACCAAGCGACTCGGGGGGATTTGCGTGACTGGCAACTATGTTCTGACAGGCGCCCGGCTGGCCACGATGGCCAGTTCCGATACGCCTTACGGGCTGATTGATGACGGTGCCGTTGCGGTCTCGGGCGGGAAAATCGTCTGGGCTGGGCCGCGGCAGGAATTGTCAGCTGACAATTTTCCCTGGAAGCATGTGGATCTGGACGGGCGGCTGGTGACACCGGGCCTGATCGACTGCCACACGCATATCGTCTTTGGCGGCAACCGGGCGATGGAGTTCGAGATGCGCCTCAACGGCGCCACGTATGAGGAAGTCGCAAGGGCAGGGGGCGGCATCGTCTCCACCGTGTCGGCCACCCGTGAGGCCGCGCTGGAGGATCTGGTGCAGGGCGCGCTGCCGCGGCTCGACGCGCTGATTGCTGAGGGTGCCACGGTGGTGGAGGTGAAATCCGGCTACGGGCTGGACCAGACCACCGAACTCAACATGCTGCGCGCCGCCCGCCGCCTGGGCGAATTGCGCCCGGTGACGGTGAAAACCACTTTCCTCGGCGCCCATGCCACCCCGGCGGAGTACAAGGGCCGGGACGATGATTATATTGATCAGGTCTGCATCCCCGCCCTGCGCGCCGCTTTTGCCGAGGGGCTGGTGGATGCGGTCGACGGCTTCTGCGAAAACATCGCCTTTGCGCCTGCCCAGATCGAACGGGTGTTCACGGTTGCCAAAGAACTTGGCCTGCCGGTGAAACTGCATGCCGAGCAGCTGAGCCACCAGGGCGGCACCGCATTGGCGGCAAAGTACGGCGCGTTGTCAGTCGATCACGTGGAATACGCCACCGAAGACGACGCCCGGGCGATGGCCGCCTCGGGTTCTGTTGCGGTGATCCTGCCGGGTGCGTTCTACACCATCCGCGAAACGCAGATGCCGCCGGTTGAACACTTCCGGACCCACGGCGTGCCGATGGCGCTGGCGACCGACTGCAACCCCGGCTCCTCGCCGCTGACCTCGCTTCTGCTGACGATGAACATGGGCTGCACCCTGTTCCGGATGACCCCGGAGGAGGCGCTGGCGGGTGTCACACGGCACGCAGCCCGGGCGCTGGGGCTGACGGACCGCGGAGAGATTTCCGCTGGGATGCGCGCCGATCTGGCGGTCTGGGACGTGGAAACGCCCGGCGAGCTCGCCTACCGCATCGGCTTCAACCCGCTTTACACCCGTATCTATGAGGGCAAACAATGATCGAGATGATCCCCGGCACGGTGACGCTGTCCACGCTGGAAGATATCTACCGCAACCTGACCCCGGCCCGGCTGGATGCCTCGGCCCGTGCGCCGGTTGAGGCCGCAGCGCAGATGGTGGCTGATGCCGCTGCCGGAGAAGAAGCGGTCTATGGAATCAACACCGGCTTCGGCAAGCTGGCCTCGACCAAGATCGCACCGGCTGACACCGCCACCCTGCAGCGCAACCTGATCCTCAGCCATTGCTGCGGGGTAGGGGAGGCACTGCCGGAAGATAAAACCCGGCTGATGATGACGCTGAAGCTCCTGTCGATGGGCCGCGGCGCCTCCGGCGTGCGCTGGCTGGTGATCGACCAGATCGAACAGATGCTGGCGCGCGGCGTGGTGCCGGTGATCCCGTCGCAGGGCTCCGTCGGCGCCTCCGGCGATCTGGCGCCGCTGGCGCATATGGCGGCGGCGATGATCGGGGCAGGGGAGGCCACGTTCGAAGGCACCCGCATGTCCAGCCTTGAGGCTCTGAAAAAGGCCGGGTTAGAGCCTATTGTGCTGGGTCCCAAGGAAGGCCTGGGGCTGATCAACGGCACCCAGTTCTCCACCGCCTGCGCCTTGGCCGGTTTGTTTGACGCCTGGCGCATGGCAGAGGCCTCGATGGCGATTGCCGCGCTCACCACCGACGCTATCATGGGCTCCACCGCGCCGCTGGTCGCCGACATCCATTCCTTGCGCGGCCATGCCGGGCAGATCGATGTGGCCCGCGAAATGCGCGCGATCATGGATGGGTCCGAAATCCGCGAAAGCCACCGCGAGGATGACACCCGGGTGCAGGATCCTTACTGCATCCGCTGCCAGCCGCAGGTGGTGGGCGCGGCGCTGGACGTGCTGCGGATGGCCGCCAAAACGCTGGAGATCGAGGCCAACGCCGTAACCGACAACCCGCTGGTGCTGGTGAACGAAGGCCGCATCGTTTCAGGCGGCAACTTCCATGCTGAATACGTGGGCTTTGCGGCTGACCAGATCGCGCTGGCGGTGGCGGAAATCGGCGCCATCGCGCAGCGCCGGGTGGCGCTGATGGTCGATCCGACGCTGAGCCACGACCTGCCGCCGTTCCTGACGCCTGACCCGGGTCTCAACTCCGGCTTCATGATTGCCGAAGTGACCACCGCCGCGCTGATGAGCGAGAACAAGCACCTGGCCAACCCCTGCGTGACCGACTCGACGCCCACATCGGCCAACCAGGAGGACCACGTGTCGATGGCCGCCCATGGCGCGCTGCGTCTGGGACGGATGAACGCCAACCTGTCGGTGATCCTGGGCGTCGAAATGCTCTGTGCTGCGCAAGGGGTGGAGGCGCGTGCGCCGCTGCAGACCTCCGCGCGGCTGCAGGACGTGCTGGCAATGCTGCGGGCCGATATCCCCGCGCTGGCAGAGGACCGCTATCTGGCGCCGGATATTGAATCCGCCAGCGCCATGGTCCGCGCAGGCCGGGTTGCTGAGGCCGCTGGCGTGAAGGTGGCGGCATGATCGAAGTGACCCAAGGCAGCTCGCCGCTGGTACTAGGCTTGCCCCACACCGGCACCGATGTGCCAGCGGAAATCTGGGAGTGTCTGAACGAGACGGGCAAGGCGCTAGCGGACACAGACTGGCATATCCATGACCTCTATTCCGGGCTGGCAGAGGACATCACAACCGTCCGTACGCCAAGCCACCGCTATGTGATCGACGTGAACCGCGATCCGGGTGGTATCAGTCTCTATCCCGGGCAAAACACCACCACTCTGGTGCCGCTCACGGAATTTGACGGGCTGCCGATCTGGCAAGAGGGCAAGGAGCCGGGTGAGGCGGAAATCGCGCGCCGCCGCGATGCCTACCACGCCCCCTATCACGCGGCGCTGATGGCAGAGCTGGAGCGGGTGAAGGCGAGCCACGGTTTTGCGATCCTTTATGACTGCCACTCGATCCGCGGCGACATCCCGTTCCTGTTCGAGGGCCGCCTGCCGGATTTCAACGTGGGCACCAACATGGGACAGACCTGCGACCCTGAAATCGAGGCGCTGACCGTCGCCCATTGCGTGGCGGCGGAGGGTTATACCTCCACCCTCAACGGGCGCTTCAAAGGCGGCTGGACCACCCGCCATTACGGGCGTCCTGCGGACGGGCTGCACGCGATCCAGATGGAACTGGCGCAGGCCACATACTGCCAGGAAAGCCCGCCCTGGACCTATCTGCCGGAGCGCGCGGACCGCCTGCGCGCCCATCTCACCCGAATTCTGATTGATCTCAAAAACTGGAGGCCCTCGGCATGAGCGATCCCCGCAAGAACACCCGCGACATCTTCCCGCCCACCGGCCCGGAAATCACCGCCAAGTCCTGGCTGACTGAGGCACCGATGCGGATGATGATGAACAACCTGCACCCCGACGTCGCCGAAAACCCGCATGAGCTGGTGGTTTACGGCGGCATCGGCCGCGCCGCGCGCACCTGGAAGGATTTCGACCTGATCGTCGAGACCCTGAAGAACCTGGAGGAAGACCAGACCCTGATGGTGCAGTCCGGCAAGCCGGTTGGCGTGTTCCAGACCCACAAGGATGCGCCGCGGGTGCTGATCGCCAACTCCAACCTGGTGCCGCATTGGGCCAACTGGGACCACTTCAACGAGCTCGATAAGAAGGGCCTGATGATGTACGGCCAGATGACCGCTGGTTCGTGGATCTATATCGGCACGCAAGGGATCGTGCAGGGCACCTATGAAACCTTTGCCGAGGCCGGCCGCCAGCATTATGGCGGCGACCTCAAGGGCAAATGGATCCTGACCGGCGGCCTGGGCGGCATGGGCGGCGCGCAGCCGCTGGCAGCCGTGTTTGCCGGTGCCTGCTGCCTGGCGGTGGAGTGCAACCCCGACAGCATCGACTTCCGCCTGCGCACCAATTACCTGGACGAGAAGGCCGAAACCCTGGATGAAGCGCTGGAGATGATCGAGCGCTGGACCGCTGCGGGCGAGGCGAAATCCGTGGGCCTTCTGGGCAACGCGGCTGAGATCTTCCCGGAGCTGGTGAAGCGCGCCGAAGCAGGCGGCATCCGTCCTGATATCGTCACCGACCAGACCTCTGCCCACGACCCGGTCAACGGCTACCTGCCGCTGGGCTGGACCATGGGCGAGTGGAAAGAGCGCCGCGAAACGGACAAGAAAGCGGTGGAAAAGGCCGCCCGTGCCAGTATGCGCGTGCAGGTCAAGGCGATGTGCGATTTCCACGCGATGGGCGTTCCCACCGTCGATTACGGCAACAACATCCGCCAGATGGCGCTGGAGGAGGGGCTGGAGAACGCCTTTGACTTCCCCGGCTTTGTGCCCGCCTATATCCGCCCGCTGTTCTGCAAGGGCATCGGCCCGTTCCGCTGGTGCGCGCTGTCGGGCGATCCGGAGGACATCCGCAAGACAGACGCCAAGATGAAGGAGCTGTTCCCGGAGAACGAGGGCCTGCACCGCTGGCTGGACATGGCCCAGGAGCGCATCGCCTTCCAGGGCCTGCCGGCGCGGATCTGCTGGATCGGCCTCGGTGATCGCCACAAGGCCGGCCTCGCGTTCAACGAGATGGTCCGCAATGGCGAGCTGTCAGCGCCGGTCGTCATTGGCCGCGACCATCTGGACTCGGGGTCTGTGGCCTCGCCGAACCGCGAGACCGAGGCGATGATGGACGGCTCTGATGCTGTCTCTGACTGGCCGCTCTTGAACGCGCTCTTGAACACCGCTTCCGGCGCCACCTGGGTGTCGCTGCACCACGGCGGCGGCGTTGGCATGGGCTTCTCGCAGCATTCCGGCGTGGTGATCTGCTGCGACGGCACTGAGGACGCAGACCGCCGCATCGGCCGCGTGCTGTGGAACGACCCGGCCACTGGCGTCATGCGCCACGCGGATGCGGGGTACGGCATTGCCAAGGATTGCGCACGTGAGCACGGGCTGAACCTGCCCGGCATTCTGGGCTGACGGCCCGGTTCTTGACGAGGCAGAAATCCGGCGCGGATTTCTGCCATGAAAAATCGATTTTTCATGGCCGTTTCCCGCGCCGGGAAACGGCTATGTTTCGTTCAGCAGCCGCTCGGCGGTGTGTTTGGCATCGCTCAGATGCTGTTCGATGGCCTGCCGGGCGGCTTCGGCATTTCCTGACACGATGGCCTCGCAGATGTCCTGCATATGGGCGGGGCCGGGTTTCTGGCGTTCCGCCGTCGACAGCGTCACCGCCCGCAGCCGGCTGATGCGGCCGTTCAGTCGCTGGGCGATTTCCCAGGCGACGTTGTGGCCGGCACCGTCAAAGATGATCCGGTAGAACTCTGTCGTGGCGCGCAGCATCGGGGTGGGCACGCCGGCCGCCACGGCCTCCTGCAGGTTCTGCAGCGCCGTTTTCAGCTGCTCTGCCAGCTGCGGCGTGATGTTGCGGGCGCATTCGGTGGCGGCAGCGGTCTCCAGCATCTGGCGGATGTCGTAGATCTGCCGCGCGTCGGTCCACGTAAGCTGCGCCACGATCGGCCCCTTTCCGGGCAGGATCTCCACCAGCCCCTCTGCCTCCAGATAGCGGATCGTTTCGCGCACCACGGTGCGGCTGACGCCAAGCTGATCGCACAGGGGCCGCTCCACCAGCCGCTCGCCGGGGGCAAACTGGCCGGAGATGATCGCCTCGCGCATCCGCTCCTGCACGATATCGCGCAGGGTCTGCGGCGGGTGGTTGATTTTGCTCATGATGGGGCTGGTCATGTGTTCTCCGATAGCAACCGGGGCAGGGCGGGACAAGACTGCGTTGACATACTGTATGATGGTATACCATATTACGGCAACTGGAATCAGACAGGAAAGACCCGCCCATGCCCGCCGAAATCCGCAAGACGCTGCTGCATGTCGAAGAAACCCTGATCGAGGGCGGCAAGGCAGCGGAAACCCCGCTGAAAATGATTGCTGCGGTGGCGGTGATCAAAAACCCCTGGGCGGGGCAGGGCTTTGTCGAGGACCTGCGCCCGGCGATCCATGACTGCGCACCGGGGCTGGGCGAGAAGCTGACCGCGATGGTGCTGGAGGCCGCAGGCGGCGGCGACAAGGTCGAGGGCTACGGCAAATCAGCCATCGTCGGGGTGAATGGCGAGGTGGAACATGCCTCTGCCCTCATCCACACATTGCGCTTCGGCAACCATTTCCGCGAGGCGGTGGGGGCAAAGTCCTACCTCGCCTTCACCAATACCCGCGGGCCGGCCAACGCCTCGCTGCAGATCCCGCTGATGGACAAGAACGACGGCGGGCGGCGCAGCCATTACCTGACCATCCAGCTGTCGGTGGCAGATGCGCCCGGCCCGGATGAGATCGTGATCGCGCTTGGCGCCTCCATCGGCGGGCGTCCGCATCACCGGATCGGCGACCGCTATCAGGACCTGAAGGAACTGGGTCATGACGTCGACAACCCTGCTGCTGTCTGAGCCTTACGGGCCTGTCACTTGCCAAAGGGCAGGGCAGGGGAGGCCGCTGGTGCTGATCCACGGGGTTGGCATGCAGTCAGCGGCCTGGGGGCCGCAGATCGAGGCTTTTGCGCAGACCCATGAGATCATCGCGCTGAACATGCCCGGCCACGGCGGCAGCGCGCCTTTGCCAGAGGGCGCAGAACTGCCGGATTATGTGGCGTGGCTGCATGCCGTGCTGCAGGCGCTGAATCTGGGGCCGGTCAGTCTGGCGGGTCATTCCATGGGGGCGCTGATTGCCGGCGGCTATGCGGTCTGCCATCCTCAGAATGTGGCGCGCGTGGCGCTTTTGAACGGGGTGTTCCAGCGTTCTGATGAGGCAAGGCGGGCAGTGGAAGCGCGCGCTGCTGAAATCCGTGCAGGCAGTTTTGATCTGGAAACACCGCTGGCGCGCTGGTTTGGGGGCAGCCCCGCAGACCAGGCGGCGCGGGCGCAGGTGGCAGAATGGCTGTCGGGCGTGAACCTGGCGGGTTACGCCGCCGCCTATACCGCCTTTGCCCGCGGTGACTGCACCTATGCGGATGGGTTCGCGGGCATCCGCTGCCCGCTGCTGGCGCTGACCGGCGATGGCGATCCGAACTCGACGCCCGCAATGGCACAGGCCATGGCGGATTCCGCGCCGCAGGGCATGGCGGTTGTCATTGAAGGCCATCGGCATATGGTCAACCTGACCGCGCCTGCAGAGGTCAACGCCGCCCTGCAGGACTGGCTGAACACCGAAGGAGCAACGTCATGAGCGAGATCGACCCGCGCGCCTTGCGCAATGCATTCGGTACTTTCATGACCGGCGTCACCGTGGTGACAACGCATGACCCCGAGGGAAACCCCATCGGCTTTACCGCCAATTCCTTTACTTCCGTGTCGCTGGACCCGCCGCTGGTGCTGGTCTGCATCGCCAATTCCTCCAGCAACTACGCAGCATTCGAACAGGCCGCGGGCTTTGCCGTCAATGTGCTGGCAGAGGACCAAAAGGACGTCTCCAACACTTTCGCCCGGCCCGTGGACGACCGTTTTGCCGCCGTCAGCTGGCAGAAGGGGCCGCAGGGAAGCCCGGTGTTCGCGGGCGTTTCCGCCTGGTTCGACTGTTCCATGCACAACCGGGTTGAAGCCGGTGACCACCTGATCCTGATTGGCCGGGTCGAGGCGTTTGAGACCTCGCCCGCACCGGGGCTGGGATATGCCCGCGGTGCCTATGTGACGGCTGCGGCGGAGGCCGAAGCCCTGACCCAAGGCGCCAAGCTGATTGTCTCAGCCTTGATCGAGCATGAGGGCAAGGTGCTGCTGATGGGCAACGATCAGGGCAAGCTGACGCTGCCGGAAATCCGGGTCGGCAAGGAGGGCGCCTCTGCCGCGCTCGCCAAGCTGATCGCGGACACCGGCGTCGAGGCGGAGCCGGGGTTCATCTATTCCGTTTACGAAGACAAAGCGCGCGAACATCAGCACATCTCGTTTCTGTGCCAATCGGCCGGCGGCACACCGGCCAAGGGTGTTTTCACGGCCCTGACCCAATCCACGCTGATGGACATTGCCGACGCGGCGATGTGCACCATGCTGGAGCGGTTCGCGAGTGAATCCCGGATGGGCAATTTCGGGGTGTATTATGGCAATCAGACCACCGGGCAGGTCCGCCCCGTGGCGACAGGGAGCAAGGGCGCATGAAATTTTCCCTCTTTGCGCATATGGAGCGGATTTCCGCGGCAGATGATCAGAAGCGGCTTTATGATGAGTTCATCCAGCTGTGCAAAATCGCTGATGACGGCGGCATGCATGCGGTCTGGACCGGCGAGCACCACGGGATGAATTTCACCATCTCGCCGAACCCGTTCCTGAACCTCATCGACGTGGCGCGGCACACCAAGAACGTGCGGCTGGGGACGGGGACGGTGATTGCGCCGTTCTGGCATCCGATCCGGCTGGCCGGTGAGGCGGCGATGACCGATATCATCACCGATGGCCGCCTGGACCTGGGCATCGCCCGCGGCGCCTATTCGTTTGAGTATGAACGCATGATGCCCGGCATGGACGCCTGGGAGGCTGGCCAGCGCATGCGCGAGCTGATCCCGGCGGTGCAGGGGTTGTGGCAGGGTGATTACGCGCAGGAGGGGGAGTTTCATTCCTTCCCCAAGACGACGTCTTCGCCAAAGCCGCTGCAGCAGGACGGCCCGCCGATCTGGGTGGCGGCGCGCGATCCCAATAGTCATGAGTTTGCTGTAGCCAATGGCTGCAACGTGCAGGTGACGCCGCTGTGGAAGGGGGACGAGGAAATCACCGACCTGATGGGCAAGTTCAACGATGCCTGCGCCAAGCACGCCGATGTGCCGCGGCCCAGGATCATGCTCTTGCAGCACACCTATGTCGCGGACAGCGCCGAGGATGTGAAGCGCGGGGCGGAGGAACTGAACCGGTTCTACTGCTACTTCGGCGCCTGGTTCATGAACAAGCGGGACGTCAGTCAGGGTCTGATTGATCCGCTGAGTGATGAGGAAATCGCTGCGCACCCGTTTTACAGCTCCGAGGCGATGGAGCGCGATCTGGTGATCGGCGAACCGGCGGCGGTGGTTGAGCGGCTGAAGAAATACGAGGCCCTGGGTTATGATGAGTATTCGTTCTGGATTGACTCCAGCATGAGCTTCGAACGCAAGAAAGCCTCGCTGGAGCGGTTCATCACTGAAGTCATGCCCGCCTTTCAATAAATGAGGCCCGGCGCACAGGGTGGGGGCGCGCGCCGGGCCTGCTTGGCCAAAGTGTGGCGGCAGAGCGTGTCGCTCCTGAGGCCAGTTTGCGGTTAACTGGTGAAGATCCTGTTTACCTATCGTCAAAGGTCCATCAAAGGAGCTGAAGATGCAGTCCTTCCAGCAGTATATCGGCGGCGCGTTTGAGGATGCGGGTGCGGCATTCGAGAGCCTCGATCCGGCCACCGGCAAGCCCTGGGCGCAGATGCCAGCCGCTACGGCGGCGGATGTGGACCGTGCTGTCAGGGCCGCGGAGTCGGCGTTCATTTCCCCTGAATGGGGTGGGATGAATGCCACCCAGCGCGGCAAGCTGCTGATGCGGCTGGCTGATCTGGTGGCGGAGAATGCGCCGAAGCTGGCAGAGCTGGAAACCCGCGACACCGGCAAGATCATCCGCGAGACCTCGGCCCAGATTGCCTATGTGGCGGAATATTACCGCTATTACGCGGGCCTTGCCGACAAGATCGAAGGTGCGCATCTGCCGATCGACAAACCCGACATGGAGGTCTGGCTGCGGCGCGAGCCGGTGGGTGTGGTGGCCGCCATCGTGCCCTGGAACTCGCAGCTGTTTCTGTCTGCCGTCAAGATCGGCCCGGCGCTGGCAGCGGGATGCACCGTGGTCTTGAAGGCCTCCGAGGAAGGCCCGGCGCCGATGCTGGAATTCGCCCGGATCTTTGATCAGGCGGGCTTCCCGCCCGGCGTGCTGAACGTGATCACCGGCGGGCCGGAGGCAGGTGCGGCCCTGACCAGCCACGGCAAGGTGGCGCATGTGGCCTTCACCGGCGGGCCGGAAACCGCGCGCCATATCGTGCGCAATTCGGCGGAAAACCTCGCCTCCACCTCGCTGGAGCTGGGCGGCAAATCGCCCTTCATCGTGTTCGACGACGCCGATCTGGAAAGCGCGGTGAACGCGCAGGTGTCGGGGATTTTTGCCGCCACCGGGCAAAGCTGCGTCGCAGGATCGCGGCTGGTGATTCAGAAAGGGATCAAGGATGCGTTCCTGAAGCGGCTGAAGGAAAAGGCCGAAGCGGTGGTCATCGGCGCGCCGGATGACATGGCGACGGAAGTGGGGCCGCTCTGCACCTTGAAACAGCGCGACCATGCGCTGCGGCTGATCGAAACCTCGGTTGCGGCTGGTGCCAAGCTGCTCACCGGCGGCACCGTGCCGGACGGGGAGGGGTTCTTTTTCCCGCCCACGGTGCTGGATTGCTCCGATGCGCCAGAGGCGCCCTGCCTGTCGAACGAATTCTTTGGCCCGGTCCTGTCGGTGGTGGAGTTCGGGACCGAGGCAGAGGCCCTGGAGATTGCCAACAACACCGCCTTCGGTCTCGCCTCGGGGGTGTTCACTCAGAACCTGACCCGGGCGCACCGGATGATCCGCGGCATCCGGGCCGGTATTGTCTGGGTCAACACCTATCGCGCGGTCAGCCCGATTGCGCCCTTTGGCGGCCACGGGCTGTCGGGCCACGGGCGCGAGGGCGGGCTGCAGGCGGCGCTGGATTACACCAAGGTGAAGGCCGTCTGGCTGCGCACCAGCGACGATCCGATCCCCGACCCCTTTGTGATGCGCTGATCTGTTGAGGACAGGAGCGAGGGGGCTGCCTGCCCCCTCACGCTCCCCCGGGGATATTTCCGGCCAGATGAAGAGGGGATCCACGCGTTGCAGCGGCGGAAACTCTGGACGCGGGCGCGGATCCGGTCACACTGGACCCTGTGCTGCGGCCGCCTTGGCCGCTGCGTGAGGAGGTGTGTGATGAGTGACGCGGTTTACAAGACAGTGGATGTGGTGGGCAGCTCGCAGACCAGCATCGAGGACGCGATCAGCGGGGCCATTGCCCGTGCGTCCAGGACCATTGACCACATCGGCTGGTTCGAGGTGGGGGAAATCCGCGGCCATGTCGAGGACGGCAAGGTTGCCCATTACCAGGTCGGTTTAAAGATCGGGTTCCGGCTGGATTGATCCGGACGAGCTGCAGGCGGGTGGCACGGCGGTGCAGATGCACTATCTGGAGGCGCAGATCCCCATAGGGAGCGTTTCCGGATGCAGATCAGCCCGCGCAGAGTGATCGTGCTGGGCGGCACGGGGTTTCTCGGCCGCCGGGTGGTGCGGCGTCTGCAGCAGCAAGGCTGCAGCGTCAGCGCCGGCACCCGTGCGCCCGGGGCGCCGCCGCCGCAGGAGTGGGAACCGGGGGTGGCGCAGGTGCAGACGGATCTTGCACAGCAGAGCGTCATGGCCCGTGCTCTCAGCGGTGCCGGATGGGTGGTCAATTGCATCGGCTTTTACACGGAAACCCGGCAGCAGGATTTTCACAGCGTGCATGTGGACGGCGCCCGCAGGGTTGCCCGGCTGGTGCGTCAGACCCCGGGCCAGCGGCTGATCCATATCTCCGGCATCGGCGCCAGCCTGCATTCGCCCTCGGCCTATGTGCGGGCCAGGGCCGAGGGGGAGGCTGCGGTGCGCAGTGCCTGCCCGGATGCGGTGATCCTGCGGCCCAGCGTGATGTTCTGTGAGGGGGGCGTGTTTTTCGGAGATCTGCAGCGGCTTGCCGCACAGCTGCCTGTGATCCCGCTGTTCGGGCGCGGCCAGACCCGGCTGCAGCCGGTCTGGGTCGAGGATGTGGCGGACGCGGTGGCCCGTGTTCTGGATGGCCCGAGGGCGCAGCGCAAGGTGTTTGAGCTGGGCGGGCCGGATGTGCTGGCCTACCGGGACATCCTGCAGCGCTTGGCCGCCCGCACCGGCCGCCGCCGCCTGCTGCTGCCGGTGCCGTTTGTTCTGTGGCGGATTGCGGCGGCGCTGCTGTCGCTGCTGCCCAGGCCTCCGGTTACTCCGGCGCAAATCGCGCTGATGCGGCGTGACAATACCGTGGGCGAAGGGGTCGCGGGGTTTCGCGATCTCGGGATTGAGCCGCATTCCCCGGTGGCAATGGGCCTCGTCTAGAGCCTGCGCCGCCACCTGCCGGATGCCGCTTTCAGCCGCGCCCGCTGCCGCCGGTTTCCTGCACCCAGGGTTTCTCCTGTCGCCGCGCCTCGCGGATGGTCCGGCCGAAATGCCCGCTGAACGACCGCCCCAGAGAGGAAGCAGAGGAAAACCCGCAGCGCAGGGCAATCTGCTCCAGGCTCAGATGGGTTTCCTCCGACAGGTAGCGGGCGTGCTGGAGCCGCAGCATCTTGTAGTATTTGCCCGGCGTCATGCCCAGTTCACGCTGAAATGCGCGCGCCAGCGTGCGTTCGGACAGCGACACCCGCCTGGCCAGCGCCGCCGTGCTTAGCGGGGTTTCGATGGTCTCTGCCATCAGGTTTGCCGCCTTCAGGATCTTGGGCGAGCCGCGCTGCTCCAGCCGTGCCGCACCGCGGTTCAGCTCCGACTGGCGCGAGGGGTCATAGACAAACATGGTCGAGGCGCCAAAGGCGGCGGCAGAACCATAAAGATCCTGAATGAGGCTCAGCATCATGTCGAGCGCGGTGCTGGCGCCGCCGCAGGTCAGGAACGCGCCGGAGCGTACAAACCGCGCGGTGGAAACCTCCACATTGGGAAAGGTCTCGGCAAAGGCGTCCAGCTCTTGCCAGTGGATCGTCGCGGTTTGGCCGTCCAGCACCCCTGCCGCGGCCAGCAGCCACGCGGCGGTATCGACTGCCAGAACCAGTTTCGCGGCCCGCGTGGCGGTCCGGATCTTGGCCAGCAGGGCAGGCATCACCTGTTCGCGCACATGGTAGCCCGCAACCAGCACCAGGGTGCGGTTGCCCTGGCGTGCGTCAAAGACGCCGTCGGGGGTGATCTGCAGCCCGCTGGAGCTGCGCACCGGCGCCCCGTCCAGCGTGCTGACCCGCCATCCGGCAACATCCTGGCCTGCATTCATCCGCACATCACGCAGCGGCTCCATGGCACTGGCCAGCACCATGTTGGAAAACCCGTCGAATAGCAGGAATTCAAAAATTGGCGGCTGAGTTGGCTGTATTTGTATGATTTTTGACCGAAAATGTATAAGCGATGCGTCAACTCCTGCGCTAATCACGCAGGAAGTCAAGCATCTTGACGATCCGCCGACGCCCACCTGACGCCCGCTCTCTAACCACTGATACCTCCATGACCACCGCGCCTCTTCTCTGGCAGCCGGATCTTTCGGCGCGCCGCAAACCTTTGCTGTCCGGCTTTATGGCACAGGCTTCTGCCATTGCCGGGACGGCGCTGGACAGTTTTGCGGCTCTGCATGCCTGGTCGGTTGCACTGCCGCAGGACTTCTGGCCGCTGGCCTGGGAGTTTTGCGGGCTGACGGGGAATAAGGGCACGGTGCCGCTGCTGTCCCATCAGGACCCGATGCAGGTCCGGTTCTTCCCCGAGGCGCGGCTGAACGTCGTGGAGACTTTCCTGAAGAACGCCGACGGGTGCGAGGCGATTGTGTTCATCGGTGAGGACGGCCGCCGCATGGCCTGGACCCGCGCCGAATTGAAGCGCGAGGTGGAAATGCTTGCCGCCGCGCTGCGGGACGCTGGGATCGGCGCAGGCGACCACGTTGCAGGCTATGTGCCGAACATGCCGCAGACCGTGGCGGCGATGCTGGCCACGGCGTCGCTGGGCGCGGTTTGGTCCTCCTGCGCGCCGGAAAGCGGGCCGGATGTTGTCGTCGACCGCTTCGGCCAGATCGAACCCAAGCTGATGTTTGCCGCTGACGGCTATTTCTACAACGGCAAGGTGTTTGAGACCCGCGCCGCCATTGCCGAGGTCGCCGCCCGCGTGCCGTCGATCCAGCAGATCGTGGTCTGGCCCTATGCAAGCGATGCCGCGGATTTGCCCGCGGGCATGACCGACTATGAGGCCTTCAAGCAGGTAGACGCCCCGGCGCTGGACTGCCGTCCCATGGGCTTCCGCGATCCGCTTTATGTGATGTTTTCCTCCGGCACCACCGGCAAGCCCAAGTGCATCGAGCATTCCGGCGGCGGCACCCTGTTGCGGATGCTGGTGGAGCAGCAGCTGCACTGCGACCTGCACCCGGGCGACCGGATGTTCTATTACACCACCTGCAACTGGATGATGTGGAACTGGCAGGTGGCGGCGCTGGCCTCCGAGGCTGTGATCGTGTTGTTTGACGGCAACCCGATGTATCCGGGCATGCGCCGGCTGTTCGACCTGGCCGAGGCGGAGAAGGTCACGCATTTCGGTGTTTCCGCCAAATACATCGATGCCTCGCTGAAATGCCGCAACCGGCCTGCGGACAGTTATGACCTGGCGGCGCTGCGGGTGGTTCTGTCCACCGGATCGCCGTTGTCGCCCGAAGGTTTTGCCCATGTCTACGCCGACTGGAAGGCGGATGTGCAGCTTGCCTCGATCTGCGGCGGCACCGATATTCTGGGCTGTTTCATCGGCGGCTGCCCGGTGCTGCCGGTGCATCAGGGCGAGATCCAGGCGCCAATGCTGGGGCTGGATGTGGCGACCCTGAACGATCAGGGCGAACCGGTTAAGGGTGTTGCTGGCGAGCTGGTTTGCCGCAACGCGCATCCGTCGATGCCGACCCGGTTCCTGAACGACCCGGACAATGCGCGCTATCGCGCCAGCTATTTCGGGACCTATCCCAACATCTGGCGGCAGGGCGATTTCACCATCCGCACGGAGCACGGCGGCTACGTGGTGCTGGGCCGCTCGGACGCGACGCTGAACCCCGGCGGCGTGCGGATCGGCACGGCGGAGATCTACCGGCAGCTCGACAAGATTGATGAGGTCGCGGATGCGGTGGTTGTCGGCCAGATCATCGACAACGACGTGCGGGTGGTTCTGTTTGTGGTTCCCGCCGAAGGTGCCGCGCTGGACGATGCGCTAACCGTCCGGATCAAAACGGAGATCCGCAGAAATGCCTCGCCGCGCCATGTGCCGGCCAAGATCATCGCCGTCGCTGACATCCCTCGCACCAAATCCGGCAAGACCGCCGAGCTGGCGGTGCGCGATGTGGTGAACAATCACCCTGTCCGCAACCTCTCCGGCCTCGCCAATCCGCAGGCGCTGGCGCTGTTTGCCGATCACCCTGAATTGCAAGCCTAACCCCAAAGGAGTGAGACCATGCCCCTGACCATGAACCGAGACGTCTTTATCACTGCCGCCGTGACCGGCTCTGGCGGCACCCAGGACAAATCCCCCCATGTGCCGCGCTCACCCAAGCAGATCGCCGAGACCGCGATCGCGGCGGCCAAGGCCGGCGCTGCGGTGGTTCATTGCCATGTGCGCGACCCTGAAACCGGCGCGCCGTCCCGGAAACTTGAGTATTACCGCGAGCTTACCGACCGGATCCGCGATTCCGAGGTGGACGTGGTGCTGAACCTGACCGCAGGCATGGGCGGCGACATCGTGTTCGGATCGACCGAGGCGCCGCTGCCGGTCAATGAGGCGGCAACCGACATGATCGGCGCCACCGAGCGGATGGCCCATATCGCCGAATGCCTGCCGGAAATCTGCACCCTGGACTGCGGCACCATGAATTTTGCCGAGGCCGATTACGTCATGACCAACACGCCCGGCATGCTGCGGGCAATGGGTCAGATGATGACCGATCTGGGTGTGAAGCCGGAGATCGAGGCGTTTGACACCGGCCACCTGTGGTTTGCCAAGCAACTGGTAAAAGAGGGAATTCTGGAACCGAACGCGCTGGTGCAGTTGTGCATGGGGGTGCCCTGGGGCGCGCCGAACGACCTCAACACCTTTTTGGCGATGGTGAACAACGTGCCCGCCGACTGGACCTGGTCGGCGTTCTCGCTGGGCCGCGATCAGATGCCCTATGCGGCGCAGTCGGTGCTGGCGGGCGGCAACGTGCGGGTTGGCCTGGAAGACAACCTGTTCCTGGACAAGGGCGTGCTGGCCACAAACGCGCAGCTGGTGGAGCGCGCGGTGGGCGTGATCGAGGGCATGGGTGCCCGGATCATCGGCCCTGAGGCGGTCCGCGAGAAGCTGGGCCTGACCAAGCGCGCGCCAGTGGCGAAATAAGCGGAAATGCGGGGGTGTCCTGCGTGCACCCCCTGTACACCCCCTGTGCACCGGCGGGCGCACAGGGAGGGCGATCAGAGGATAGATCATGAAAACAGCAGCAATCATCGGCGGCGGGGTTATCGGCGGCGGCTGGGCCGCGCGGTTCCTGCTTAATGGCTGGAACGTGCGGGTGTTCGACCCGGACCCGGAAGCGGAACGCAAGATCGGCGAGGTGCTGGCCAACGCCCGCCGCTCGCTGCCGTCGCTGTATGACAAGGCGCTGCCGGGTGAAGGTGAACTGACCTTCCATGCGGACATGGCGGAGGCGGTGGCGGATGCCGCCTGGATCCAGGAGAGCGTGCCGGAGCGGCTGGACCTGAAACACAAGATCCACGCGCAGATTCAGGAACACGCACCGGCAGATGCGGTGATCGGCTCCTCCACCTCCGGCTTCAAACCGTCGGAGCTGAACGCCGAAGGCGCCCGCGCCGTGGTGGCGCATCCGTTCAACCCTGTTTACCTTCTGCCGCTGGTCGAGCTGGTAGGCGATGCGGAGACCTGCGCGCAGGCCGCTGACATCCTGCGATCGGTGGGCATGTACCCGCTGACCGTGCGCAAGGAGATCGACGCGCATATCGCCGACCGTCTGCTGGAAGCGGTCTGGCGCGAGGGGCTGTGGCTGATCAAGGACGGTATCTGCACCACCGAGGAACTGGACGAGTCGATCAGCATGGGCTTTGGCCTCAGGTGGGCGCAGATGGGCCTGTTTGAGACCTACCGGATTGCCGGCGGCGAGGCGGGCATGAAGCATTTCATGGCGCAGTTCGGCCCGGCGCTGGAATGGCCCTGGACCAAGCTGATGGATGTGCCTGAGTTCACCGAGCAACTGGTTGACCTGATCGCGGGCCAGTCGGACGCGCAATCCGGCCATATGCCGATCCGCGAACTGGAGCGGCTGCGCGATGACAACCTGGTCGGCATGATGCGGGCGCTGAAGAAATCCGGCAGCGGGGCAGGCGGTGTCATCAACACCCATGAGGCCACGCTGCCCGTGCCGGACGCGGTGGAGCTGCCGGTCACCGTCAGCCGTGTGGTGCCGCAGAGCTGGACTGATTACAACGGCCACATGAACGAGGCGCATTACACCGAGGCCTCGGCCCAGGCGACCGACCGGTTCATGGAGATGATCGGCGCGGATGCAGACTACATCGCCGCGGGCGGCAGCTATTTCACCGTCGAGAACCATGTGCGCTTCCTGGATGAGCTGCACGAGGGCGATGCGCTGACAGTGACCACCCAGGTTCTGAAGGGCGAAGGCAAGAAGATGCATCTGTTCCACCGCCTGCACGGCCCCGAGGGCAAGCTGGCGGCAACCGTGGAAACACTGCTGCTGCATATGGACCTGAATGCGCGCGGCACGTCGCTGCCGTCGGCAGAAGTGGCGGACAAGCTGGCGTCCTTTGCCGCCGCGCACGCGGGCCTGCCGCTGCCCGAAGGCGCCGGGCGCCACGTCGGCCAGCGCGGATGACTTGGAAACCCGGCGGCTCGCGCGCTGCCGGGTTTCTTTATGCGGGCCGGGTCTCCTCCCCGATCCGGCCCGTTTTTTGAAAGCGTGCTGCCGTCACCGCGGCAGCGGGGGGGACCATGCCGGAGCGCCGGGCCATCGGGAGGGCTTCATCCCGCCGCATGCTCCGCTCAGCTGTCTGCGGCTGGAGGGCCCCGGCGCTGAGGCATCAGAAACAATTGGGAGGACCAAATGCCTGAAGACAGTTCCAACAGCCACCTGGTGGCGAAATCCGGTTTCTTTACGGGCCTTCATCCGGGAATGAGCATTGCAGCCAAGGGCATGATTGCCGCCTTTGTGATCTTCACGGTCATGAACGTCGAGTTTGCCGGAGGCCTTTACAAGTCGATCCGCAGCTGGATCGAAAACGGGCTCAGCTTCTATTACATCACCCTGTTTTCCATCGGGCTTTTAGTCTGCTTCTGGCTGATGTTCTCGCGCTTTGGCAAGATCCGGCTGGGGGACGACGACTCGCGCCCCGAGTTCAGCAACTTCAGCTGGTTCTCGATGCTGTTTTCCGCCGGCATCGGAATCGGCATCCTGTTCTTTGGCGTGGCTGAGCCGATCTTCTATTTCGACACCTCTGCCGTCTGGGGCTATCCCAACAACCCGCATGCGGACCTTGCAGGCCATACGGAGATGGACATGCAGCGGGCGGTGGACGCGATGCGCGTGACTTTCTTCCACTGGGGCTTTCACGGCTGGGCATTTTACGTGCTGGTTGGTCTGAGCCTGGCCTACTTCGGGTTCCGTAAGAAGCTGCCGCTCACTCTGCGGTCGGCACTGTACCCGCTGATCGGCGAGCGCATCTATGGCCCCTGGGGGCACGCGGTGGACCTTCTGGCGGTGTTCGGCACGGTGTTTGGCGTGGCGACCTCGCTGGGCCTGGGTGTCAGCCAGATGGCGGCGGGGCTCAACCATCTGTTCGGTGTTGATCCCGGCACCGGCACCAAGCTGGTTCTGATCGCGGTTGTGTCGGTCATCGCAACCATTTCCGCAGTGTCCGGAGTTGGCAAGGGCATCCGCATCCTGTCGGAATGGAACATCTGGCTGTCGATCGTGCTGCTGGCGGCCTTTGTGATCTTCGGGCCGTTCCAGTGGCTGATGGGCCTGTTTGTGACAACGGTGGGCGGCTATGTTGCCAGCTTCATTCCGATGGGGTTCTGGACGGCAACCGAAGGCCCGGACGTGGCCTGGCAGGGCGGCTGGACGATCTTTTACTGGGGCTGGTGGATTTCCTGGTCGCCCTTCGTCGGCGTGTTCATTGCCCGCATTTCGCGCGGCCGGACCATCCGCGAATTCATGGTCGGGGTGATGTTCGTTCCCACCACCATCGCGTTCTTCTGGCTGTGCATGTTCGGCGGCAACGCGATCTGGCAGGAAATGCACATGGGGTCCGGCGTCGCCTCGGCTGATGGTGCAGGCATCATCCAGACCGTGCGCGACTGGAACCTGCCGAGCGCGCTGTTCGGGACCATCGACAACATCGGCACTACCAGCTGGATGGGCGATATGAGCTGGGTCAGCTGGCCGATGTCGCTGCTGGCGACGTTCCTGTTGTTCTCGTGGTTCATCACCTCGTCCGACTCTGGCACCCTGGTGATCACCACCATGCTGTCGATGGGCGACGACAACCCGCCGAAGAAGTTCCGCATTATCTGGGGGCTGGGCGAAGGCGTAGTTGCGGCGGCGCTCTTGCTGGCCGGGGGGCTTGGCGCGCTGCAGACGGCGTCGATTGCGGCGGCTTTCCCGATTTCCTTTGTGCTGATCGCAATGATCTGGGGCTTGCTGAAATCGCTGCACGACGATCCTTCGGCGTCGCCGATCTCGGTTGAGACGGTCGCAGCGGACGGCACCCGGATAAAGCAGGACCTGCACGCCTGAAGCACGAAGGATTGCCGCAAAAGGAAAGCGCCGGGCTGGTGAGGCCCGGCGCTGTTTTTTCGTGCTGGTGCGGGTCAGTCGCAGGCGGCGGTGACGATGATTTCCACCTTCAGGATTTCGCGGGCCAGCTTGGCTTCGCCGCAGGCGCGGGCGGGGGCGTGGCCTTCGGGGACCCAGGCGTTCCAGACCTCGTTCAGCTCGGCGAAATAGGACATGTCGGAGAGCCAGATCACGGTCTGCAGCAGACGGGTCTTGTCGCTGCCTGCCTCGGCCAGCAGGGCGTCGACCTTGGCGAGGATCTCGCGGGTCTGCTCGGCGGCGGTTTCGGCCTCGGACACCTGGCCGCTGAGATAGACGACGCCGTTGTGCTTGACGATCTTGCTGGAGCGGGCGGTGGTGCCGATGCGGGTGATGGTCATGATTTGTGCCTTTCCTTGGGTAAGCTGCCGCGGTCATAGCGGCCGCGGCAGCCGGGGGAAAGGGCAGGCCGTTAGATCAGGCCACTTATATGAGGCAGGTCTTTGCAGACAGTTCATCAATCAGCACCCGCTGGTTTTCGCTGTAATCGACCGGGACGTCGATCAGATGCACGCCGCCTGCGGCAAAGGCGGCCTCGAACGTCGGCGCGAGGTCTTCGGTCCGTTCGATCCGATGGCCGGTGGCGCCGTAGCTGGCGGCGTATTGCACGAAATCGGGGTTGTTGAATTCCAGCCCCCAGTCGGCAAAGCCGACATGCGCCTGTTTCCAGCGGATCATGCCATAGGAACTGTCATTCAGCACCGTGACCACCAGGTTGAGGCCCAGCCGCACCGCGGTTTCCAGCTCCTGGCTGTTCATCATGAAGCCGCCGTCGCCGCAGATCGCCATCACCCGGCGGTCCGGGTTCAGCAGTGCGGCCATCATCGCCGAAGGGAGCCCCGCGCCCATTGTTGCCAGCGCGTTGTCCAACAGCACGGTGTTAGGGTGATAGGCCTTGTAGTTGCGGGCATACCAGAGCTTGTAGATGCCATTGTCGAGCGCGATGATATCGTTTTCGCCCATTACTTTGCGGGTGTCCGAAACCAGCCGCTGCGGGATCACCGGGAAGCGCGGATCATCGGCGCCCTCGGCGATGTGGCTGTCGGTTTCCGCCTTCATGCGCTGGAAGAAGCTGCGGTCGAAATCGAGCGGCCCGCCGAGGATGTCTCCCAGCCGGGTGATGGATCCTTCCAGATCGCCCACCACCTCTGCTTGCGGGAAATAGACCTGATCCACCTGCGCCGCCTTGTAGTTCACATGGATCACTTTGGTGCCGCCCTCGGTCATGAAAAAGGGGGGCTTTTCGACCACGTCATGGCCCACGTTGATGATCAGATCGGCGCGGTCAATGGCGCAGTGCAGGTAGTCGCCGTCCGAGAGCGCAGCGTTGCCGAGGAACAGGTCCGAACTTTCGTCAACCACCCCCTTGCCCATCTGGGTGTTGAAGAAGGGGATCTGAACCCGCTCGATGAAATCACAAAGCGCCGCGCGTGCCTTGCGGCGGTTGGCACCGGCGCCAACCAGCACCAGCGGCATCTTGGCGGCGCGGATCATGTCAGCCGCTTCGGTCAGAACGGCCTCGTCCGGCACGGCGTAATGGCGGGCGTGCGGGGGAATGACAGAGGCGTCCGTTTCCTCCGCCGCGATGTCCTCCGGCAGTTCCAGCAGCACCGCGCCGGGGCGTTCCTCTTCCGCCACGCGGAAGGCTTCGCGGATCAGCGCGGGGATGGTGTTGCCGTGCACGATCTGGCGCGACATCTTGCAGACCGGATCAAAGAGGCCGACCACGTCGATGATCTGGAACCGGCCCTGTTTCGATTTCTTGATCGGCTTCTGCCCGGTGATCATGATCAGCGGCATTGCCCCCAGATGGGCATAGGCCGCTGGCGTGGCCAGGTTGGTGGCGCCTGGGCCAAGCGTTGCCATGCAGACGCCGGGTTTGCCGGTGAGGCGGCCATAGGTTGCCGCCATGAAACCGGCGCCCTGTTCGTGGCGGGTCAGCACCAGTTTGATGTTTGAGGTGCGCAGCGACTCCAGCAGATCAAGGTTTTCCTCACCCGGGACGCCAAAGACGTATTCGACGCCTTCGGCCTCCAGCGCGGCCACAAGAAGGTCGGAAGCTTTGGCGGGGCGGGATAGGTCTGACATCGGGGCTCCTTTGGTTTTCCAGGCGGGCGGGTTATTGCGCGGCGTGCTGCTGGGCCTGTTCCGGGTACAGCTCCGCCATCGAGACCGAGCGGCCGCTGTCCTGCACGATCCGCGCGTGGTAGCGGCGCAAAAGCCGCGGTTCGGTGACGCCGCAGCTGTGGGCGAGGACGGTCACCTCCTTGAGCATGTTTTTGGCGTAAGAGGCGACCCGTTCCGCCTTGTCGGCGGGGTCGAGGCCGAACTGCAGCTTGGGGTTATGGGTGGTGATGCCGGTGGGGCAAGTGTTCTTGTTGCACTGCAGCGCCTGGATGCAGCCAAGCGCAAACATGAAGCCGCGCGCCGAATTGACGAAATCGGCGCCGGCGCAGAAGGCCCAGGCGACTTCTGACGGGTTGATCAGCTTGCCGCTGGCACAGACCTTGATGCGCTGGCGCAGGCCGTAGCGGGTCAGCACATCCACCGCCTTGGGCAGGCTTTCGCGCAGGGGCATGCCCATGTTGTCAATCAGGCTCATCGGGGCGGCGCCGGTGCCGCCGTCGGCGCTGTCGATGGTGATGAAATCCGGCGCGCTGGCCTCGCCGCGGGACAGGATTTCCTGGCACAGGCCATCAAGGAAACCGTGGGCACCCAGCACTGCCTTGAAGCCCACAGGCTTGCCCGTGACCTCGCGCACATAGGCGATCATGTCGAGGAGTTCGCCCACGTTGGAGGCTTCGGGGTGGCGGTTGGGGCTGATCGCATCCTCGCCCGGCGTTAGCCCGCGGATGGCGGCGATTTCCTCAGTCACCTTGGCGCCGGGCAGGATGCCGCCCTTGCCGGGCTTGGCGCCCTGGCTGAGCTTCAGCTCGAACATGCGGACGGTTTCATGGGCGGCGACGGCGCGCAGCTTGTCCTCGTCGAAGCCGCCTTCGGGCTTGCGAACGCCGAACTTGCCGGTGCCGATCTGGAAGACGATGTCGCAGCCGCCCTCCAAATGGTAGGGCGACAGCCCGCCCTCGCCGGTGTTGAGCCAGATGCCCGCCTTTTGGGCGCCGCGCGACAGGGCGCGGACGGCTGGAACCGAAATGGCGCCGTAGCTCATGCCGGAGATGTTGAAGATCGACGAGGTGGTATAGGGCGTGCGCGCATAGGGGCCGATGGTCACTGGCGCGGGCGGGGTCGTGCCGTGTTCCAGGTCCGGGAAGGGCGCGTTGGCGAAATAGACGGTGCCGGCGGGCTTGAGATCGCGGGTGGAGCCGAAGGCGACGGTGGAATCCACGTTCTTGGCCGCCCGGTAGACCCAGGAGCGTTCGGCCCGGTTGAACGGCATCTCCTCGCGGTCCAGGGCAAAGAAATATTGCCGGAAGAACTCTCCCAGATGCTCGAACAAATAACGGAAGCGGGCGATCACCGGGTAATTGCGGCGCAGGGTGCTGGCGGTCTGGGTTTTGTCGCGGATGTAGATCACGATCAGCCACAGGATTCCGGCGCCGATGGCGAAGATGAAGGCATAGGACAGGATTTCGAGCAGCGCCAGGACGGTGCTGGATATCTGAGACATGGTTTCCTTCGCTCCTTTGCGGCCGGGCTTGGGCCTGGCTTTTGAAATTCAAGACTGCGCCATTGCGGCTGAAATTGCAGCCGCGGGGCGGTCACATCCTCGGGAGCCGCTGCGGCGGCGTGCAGAGCGCTGTCCCAGGATGCAACGTGCCGCCGCCCGGTAAGGTTCCGTCCGGCGCAGGGATTGTTTCCTGAGTGTGCGGCAGGCGCGCAGAAGTTGTCCAGCCTTGAGAGCGGCGGGCGCCTGTGGGTCACTAATGTCTTGCCATGGCGTGTTTTTGCGGCCTATCGACGGGAATGCGCCTGATCCCGTTCCTGATATCCCTCGTGGTGACGATTGCCGTCGCGGCTGGCGTGTTCCGGGTGTCCAGCGCCTATTTCCGCTCGGAGGAGGTGTCAAAGGCCGAAGGGCCGCTGTCGCTTTATCAAAGTTCTGTCGTTGCGGAGCTGGAACGGTTTTCCCATCTGACGCATGTGCTGGCGCGGGATGCCTCTGTCATAGGTGCCGCCGGCGGTGATGACACCGGCACGCTGAACCTGCGGCTGGAGGACTTTGCCGCCAAGGCGGGGCTGGATGCGATCTACCTGATGGACACGAACGGGGTTGCCATTGCGGCCTCCAATTTCCGCCAGCCGGGCAGTTTCGTCGGTCAGAACTACGCGTTCCGGCCTTATTTCCAGCAGGCCCTGCAAGGCGGGCAGGGGCGGTTCTATGCCATAGGCACCACCACCGGCCTGCCCGGGTATTTCATCGCGGATGCGGTGCGCAGCCCTGAGGGAACGCTGACGGGTGTCATCGCGATCAAGATCGGCTTTCAGCCGCTGGAGCAGAGCTGGAGCGGTTCGGGTGAGCAGGTCTTGATGGCCAATGAAGATGGGGTTGTGCTGCTGGCCTCTGACCCCGCCTGGCGGTACCGGGTGATGGCGCCGCTGACGGACGGGCAGCGGCAGCGTATCACGCAGGCGCGTCAGTTTCCGGGCCAGGCGCTGGCGCCGCTGGAGTGGCAGGCGGAAGAGGGGCCGCGCGCGGTGATTTCCGGGCGGGAGCAGATCCACCTGACGGCACCGGTCCCGCCGCATGGCTGGACCTTGCATTACTTTGCCAGCGGCGACCGGGCGGTGGCGCGCAGCTGGCTGGTCACCTCGCTGGTAGGGTTTGCGGCCGGCCTGGCGCTGATCCTGTTCCAGGTGCAGCGGGCGCGCCGGATCGGCGCCGCGCTGGCGCGGGCTGAGCACGAGGAGGCGCAGCTGCGCCGGGCCAATGAATTGCTGGCGGGCGAGATCGAGGACCGCCGCACGGCGGAGCGGCGGCTGAAGCGCACCCAGGAGGAGCTGGAGCGCGCCAGCCGCCTGGCAGCCCTGGGCAGGCTGGCCGCATCGGTGACGCATGAGCTGGGCCAGCCGATTGCTGCCATGCGGAACCATCTGGTTGCCGCCGAAATCGCTCCGGACAATTCCGCTGCGCTGCCAGCCAGGATCGGGGCGCTGGTGGACCGGATGGAGGGGATCACCCGGCAGCTCAAGTTCTTTGCGACACCGGACGCAGAGGTTCAGGCGGCGGTTGACCTGAATGCCGCGATGCGTGCCTCTGCCGCGCTGGTTGCCCCCAATCTGGAGGAGGCCGGGGCAGAGCTGCGGCTGGATCTCTGTCCCGGCCCGGTCAGCGTGCAGGGCAGCCGCCTGCGGATTGAGCAGGTGATGACCAATCTGCTGCGCAATGCCATTGACGCCAGCGAGGACAGCGCGGAGCCGCTGATCGTGGCGCGCACCGGCGCGGCGGAGGGCGAGGTCTGGTTTGACATCAAGGACAACGGCCACGGCCTGGGGGCCGCCACGCTGGCCGACCTGCAGGAGCCTTTTGTCACCACCCGCGAAAGCGGCCGCGGCATGGGCTTGGGCCTGGCGATCTCTGCCGGTATTGTGCAGGATCACGGCGGCATGATGACAGCCCGCAACAGGGACGCGGGCGGGGCCGTGTTCCGGGTTGCGTTTCCGGCCACGCCAGCAGAGGAAGATCAGCCATGAGCAGCGCCAGGCCCTTCAGCATCCTCGTCATTGATGATGACAAGGCGATGCGCCAGTCGGTGGCGGAACTGCTGGAGGCTGCGGGCTGGCAGGTCGCCGCCGCACCCCGGGCGGCAGCCGGGCTGGAACGGCTGGCGGAGCTGCAGCCGGATGTCATCCTGTGCGATGTGCGGATGCCGGGCATGTCGGGGCTGGACCTGCTGGCCGCGCTGGATCCCGCCGCGCCGCCGCTGGTGCTGATTTCCGCCCATGGCGACATTCCGATGGCGGTGAAGGCAATGCAGGACGGGGCCTACAGCTTTGTCGAGAAGCCTTATGAGCCGCGCCGTCTGCTGGCGATCCTGCGCCACGCGGCTGAGCAGCACCGGATGCAGCAAAGCAACGCGCGTCTGAAGGCGCGGTTGTTTGCGCTGTCGGGGCTGGACCGGGTGCTGCTGGGGCAGTCGGCGCCGGTGGTGCAGCTGCGGCAGGATATCCTGGATCTTGCAGAGACCGGCACCACGGTTCTGATCGAGGGCGAGACCGGCACCGGCAAGGAACTGGTCGCGCGGGCGCTGCATGATCTGGGTCCAAATGCCGATGCGCCGTTTCTGGCGCTGAACTGCGCGGCGCTGTCGCCCGCCACCTTTGAAGCGGAAATGTTCGGCACCGAAGGCGGGTCCGGCGGGCGGCTGCTGGCGGCTTCAGGGGGCACGCTGTTCCTGGATGAGGTCTGTTCCTGCCCGCTGGACGTGCAGGCCAAGCTGCTGCGGGTGATCGAGGACAAGCAGATCCTGCCCGCAGGCGGCCAGTGGCCGGTGCCGGTCAGCTTCCGCGTGGTCTCAGCCACCAATGAGGACGTTGGATTGGCCGTGCAGGAGAACCGCCTACGCAAGGATCTGCTGTTCCGCCTGAATACCATGGTGCTGACCCTGCCGCCGCTGCGCCAGCGCCGCGATGACCTGATGCTGCTGGCGGCGCATTTTCTTGCGCAGTTCGCGCGGCTGTATGAAACCGCGGTGCCGGATATTTCCCAGGATGACCTGACCGCGCTGCTGGCGCATAGCTGGCCGGGGAATGTGCGGGAGCTGCGCAGCGTCTGTGAGCGCCGGGTGCTGGCCGCGCGCCGCGGCGGCGGCACCATGGCTGAGGCCATCCGCATGGATCAGCACCTGGACGACGTGCCCGACACCCTGCGCGAGGCGGTGGCCGCGTTTGAGCGCGAACTGATCGGCAAGGCGGTGAAGGCGCATGAGGGCCGCATGGACGCCGCCGCCGAGGCGCTCGGGATCGGCCGCCGCACGCTCAACGAAAAGATCGTCAAACTGGGCCTCGACAAGGACGCCCTTTTGTAGCCTGCCTGCCCTGCGGGAAACCGCAGAGCCGCCTGCAGAAGCCGCGCGGTTTCCTTCATAGGCAGGCCGCCAGCCGTCCCGGATACTCCCCCAATCATATCCGCATGCATCTGGGAGGAGCACTGATGCGCACTTATCTCAAGGGGGCCGCGCTGGCCGCCCTCACCGCTGCCTTTGGCACCGAAGCCCTGGCCACCGAATGGAACGTCTCGCTGTGGGGCAAACGCCGGGCCTTTACCGAACATGTCGAGAAACTGGCCGATCTGGTCTCCGAGAAAACCGGCGGCGAATTCACCCTGAACATCAGCTATGGCGGGCTCAGCAAGAACAAGGAGAACCTCGACGGCATCTCCATCGGCGCCTTTGAAATGGCGCAGTTCTGCGCGGGCTACCACCGCGACAAGAACCCGACTATCACCGTGCTGGAGTTGCCGTTCCTGGGCGTGACCTCGCTGGAGCAGGAAATCGCCGTTTCGCAGGCGGTCTACCAGCACCCTGCAGTGCAAAAGGATCTGGCGCGCTGGAACGCGACCCTGCTGATGCCCTCGCCGCTGCCGCAGTACAATCTGGTCGGCACCGGGGATGTGCCCGGCACGCTGAAGGACTTTGAAGGGCTGAGTGTGCGCGCAACCGGCGGTATCGGCAAGGCGATGGAAGCGGTGGGCGCGGTGCCCACCTCAATGTCGGCAACCGAGGTGCGCCAGGCGATGGACAGCGGCATCGTCAAGGCGGTCGCCTTTGCTCCGCACGCGCATATGTCCTTTGGCACCATTGAAAACGGCACCTGGTGGACCACCAACCTGAACCCCGGCACGGTGAACTGCCCGGTGGTGGTGAACACCGATGCGCTGGACAGCCTGTCCGATGAACACCGCGAAGCGCTGCTGGGTTCAGTGGATGAGGCGCTGGCCCATTACGTTGATTTCTACAAGTTCAATTCACTGGACACCTGGGAGCCCGCGCTGGATGCCGCCCGCATTGAACTGGTGACCTTCCCGGATGCGGAAATCGCTGCCTTCAAGGAGGCCGCCGCGGCACCGGCGGCCCAGGCCTGGATCGAGGAAAACACGGCCCGCGGCCTGCCTGCGCAGGAACTTTATGATCTGGTGACAGGCCTGATCGCCGAGGGCAGCTGACCCTGCCGCGCACCCCGCAGCCGCTGGCTGCGGGGGCTTTTCCGTTTCCCCGAAAAACTGATGGAGTCCCGCCATGGCCGGCTCATCCCTCGTGCTGACAGACGGCAGCCGTCTCAGCGCGCTTGACCAGAACCTCTACCGCCTGGAAAAACCCCTTGCCCTGCTCAGCGGCCTGGCGGTGTTTTCCCTGATGCTGCTGGCCGTTGGCTCTGTCGGCGGGCGCAATTTGTTCAACAGCCCGCTGCCGGGCTACGTGGACTGGATCGAGCAGGCGATGCCGCTGATTGCCTTCATGGGCATTTCGTTCACCCAGCGCGACGGCGGCCATATCCGCATGGATATGCTGGTGGGTGCCCTGAAGGGCCGGGCGCTGTATCTGGCCGAGTTTCTGACCACCGCCGCTGTGCTGATCCTGATGCTGCTGATGGTCTGGGGCAGCTGGGCGCATTTCCAGCGCAGTTTCGACTTTGCCGCGCCGTGGTGGAGCGCCGACAGCTCGATGGATATCTCGCTGCCGCTCTGGCCTGCGAAACTGCTGGCGCCGGTGGCGTTCAGCGTGCTGTGCCTGCGGCTTTCGCTGCAGCTCTGGGCCTATGGGCGGGCCTTTCGCAGCGGCACGGACCACCCCGTTGCCGTCCCGATGATTGCCGATGCCGCCACCCAGGCAGCGATGGAGGCGGATCACGTCTCCGGCCACGACAGCTGAGGAGTTTCTGACATGGAACCGATTGAAATTGGGCTGATCGTCTCAGCCGGGCTGCTGGTGATGGTGATCCTGGGCATGCGGGTGGCCTTTGCCGCCGCCGCTGCGGGCATGATCGGCCTCATCTGGATATTCTGGGCCAAGTTCGGCTATGACCCGGCGCGTTTCGGCAAGGCGCTGACCATCGCGGTCAAAACCGCAGGCCAGGTGCCACACTCCAAGGTGTCCTCCCAAGCGCTGAGCCTCATTCCGACCTTCATCCTGATCGGCTACCTCGCCTATTACGCGGGCCTGACCAAGGCATTGTTCGAGGCCGCCAAGCGCTGGATGGCCTGGGTGCCGGGTGGTCTGGCGGTGTCCACCGTCTTTGCCACCGCGGGGTTTGCTGCAGTATCCGGCGCAAGCGTGGCGACCTCAGCCGTCTTTGCCCGCATCGCCATCCCGGAAATGCTGGCAATCGGCTATGACAAGCGCTTTGCCGCGGGTGTTGTTGCTGCTGGCGGCACGCTGGCGTCGCTGATCCCGCCCTCGGCGATCCTGGTGATCTACGCCATCATCGTCGAGCAGGACGTGGGCAAGCTGCTGCTGGCAGGCTTCATTCCCGGTGCATTCTCGGCGGTGATCTATGGCCTGCTGATTGTTGGCATGGCGATGGTGATCAAGGACTTCGGGCCGCGCGTCACCGGTTTCACCTGGCGCCAGCGGTTTGCGGCCCTGCCGCCCGCGCTGCCGATCGTGTTTGTGGTCGTGACCATCATATTCTTTGTCTACAACCCCTTTGGCGGCGATGCCTGGGGCACCCCGACTGAGGGCGGGGCCATCGGGGCGTTTGTGGTGTTCCTGATGGCGCTGCGCCACGGCATGCGCTGGCGGGAGCTGAAGGATGCGCTCCTGGAGACCGCCAAGCTGAGCGTGATGATCTTCACCATTATCTGGGGGGTGCTGATCTATGTGCGTTTCTTAGGCTTTGCCGACCTGCCCGGCGCCTTTGCCGATTGGATCACGTCGCTGACCATGAGCCCGATGCTGATCCTGATCTGCATTCTGCTGGCCTATGCAGTGCTGGGGATGTTCATGGACGCAATCGGCATGCTCTTGCTGACTTTGCCGGTGGTCTACCCGGCAGTGATGGCACTGAATGGCGGCGAGGCGGTTTCCGCCGCGGACAGCACCTTTGGCATGTCCGGCCCGATGTGCGCGATCTGGTTCGGCATCCTGGTGGTGAAAATGGCCGAGTTCTGCCTGATTACCCCGCCCATCGGCCTCAACTGCTTTGTGGTGGCGGGCGTGCGCGATGACCTGAGCGTGCAGGATGTGTTCAAGGGGGTGACACCGTTCTTCATCGCGGATGCGGTGACCATTGCGCTGCTGGTGGCCTTCCCGGCGATTGTTCTTTGGCTGCCGGGGCAGGTCTGACACGCCTTTGATGCGCTGAACCGGGCCGCCTGCAGCAGGGCGGCCCGGCTGTTTTCAGCGGAAGGTCAGCCGGAAGCAGGCGCCGCGGCTGGAGGGAATAACACTGAGGGTGCCGCCGATGGCCTCTGCCGTTGCCTTGACGATGTTGAGACCCATGCCGGTGCCGCCGCTGTCCCGCCGGGTGGTGAAGAAGGGCTGCAGGATCTTGTCCGCGTTGCCTTCGCTGATGCCAGGGCCGTCGTCTGAGACTTGAAGGCTGGTGGCGGTGCCGTCCTGACAGGCGGTCAGCACGGCCCCTGTTGCACCGTGCTGCTGCGCGTTTTCCAGCAGATGGGTCAGAATGATCTGAAGGGTGGGGGCGGCAACCGGCAGCGGCAGGGTACCGTTCTCCAGCTTGACCGCAAGGGCCGGGAAGGCCTGTGAGACTTGTGCATGGATTTCGTTCAGGCAGCTGGTCCCTGCCATTGCGCTTTGATCCGCCAGGCTGAAGGCGCGCATGTTGGCTAGAAGGTCCTCCATCCGCTTGCCGCCCTTGTCCACGGTATCCAGCAGCCGGTGTTTCTGTGCCCGGGGCAGATCGTCGTCGCGCAGCAGTTCTGCCGCGCCTTTCAGGGCGGTGAGGGGGGACTTCAGCTCATGCGTCACATGAGCGGTGTAGGTCTTCAGCGCGTCCTGCTTGTTTTGCAGGCGGGTGGTTAGCGACTGGAAGCTGCGGCTCAGCTCCTCGATCTCGCGGGTGCCGAGCTGGTCCGGCGGCTCCCAGGTCTGGCTGCCGTGGCCTGCCAGCTGGCTGCGCTGGATCAGCAGCTGGATCGGCCGGGTGATGAAGCGCCAGAACACATAACCGATGAGCATGGTCGACAGGGCAATGAAACCCGCGGCCTTGGCCAGGTTGAAGCGCTCGCCATAGAGAAAGCGGAAGATGTGGTTCGGGGTGCGGCTGAGGTAGACCGCGCCGATCAGGGTCTGGTCCGCAAAGACCGGCATCGCCACAAAGACGCGCACGCGGGCGCCGCGGCTGAGGGTGTAGAGCGCGGGCGGCGCATCCGCGCGCACGCGGGTGCGCGCGACAGAGACGGTCCTGCCGGTCAGTGCGCCCTGCACCTCTTCCACGTGGCCCAGAAAGGTGCCGGTTTCGGCGGTGCCTGCAAAGACATTGCCGCGGGCATCCAGGAACCGGTAGCCGGCCAGCGTCTGCGCCTGTGCGGCATTGGCAATGCGGGTCAGCCGGGTTGCGATTTTGCGGTAAGGGGCGCCTGCAGGACCGGAGAGCGGTTTTGCATCCGGGCGCGGCGGCAGCACGGTTTCGCTGTTGACCGACAGCGACGGGAACACCGCGTGCTCGCCGGAGACCGGGCGCCCGCGGGGGGGCTTGGTGCCGGCCGCGCCTGCGTAAAGCTCCGCGTAGGCTGCCGACATCACCGCGGCCTGGGTCAGCAGGCTTTCCTCGGTCTGCTGGACCAGCTGGCTGTCGTAGAAGCGGAACAGGATCAGCCCGGCAAAGGGCAGGCACAGGACCAGCGCCAGCACCAGGAGAACCACCGCCCAGAGCCGCGGCCGCCATTTACGGGTCAGCCCGTTTCGGGCCAGTGTGTTGCGATTCAGCCTGGCGTGCATGCGCCCATCCTGAGGCCGACGCCGTGCACGGTCACGATCCCCTCAGCGCAGCCCGCTTGGGCCAGCTTGGCGCGGATGTTGCGGATGTGGCTGTCGATGGTGCGGTCGGAGACATGGATGTTGTAGCCATACAGCGCATCCACCAGCTGCGCCCGCGACAGCACCCGGTCCGGGCGGGCCATCAGGGTGGCCAGCAGCCGGAACTCCGACCCGGTCAGGGCCACCGTCGCGGCGGCGAAGCGGCAGAAGTGGCGGTCCGGATCAAGCTGCAGGCTGCCCTGCGTAAGAACCGGTTCGGATGCAGCCGGGGCAGGGGCGCTGCGTTTCAGGATCGCTTTGATCCGTGCTACCAGCTCACGCGGGGAGAAGGGTTTGGTCAGGTAGTCGTCGGCGCCAAGCTCCAGCCCGACGATGCGGTCGATCTCGTCGTCGCGTGCGGTCAGGAACAGGATCGGCACGTCGGAGGATTTGCGGATCTCGCGGCAGACTTCCAGCCCGTCTTTCTCAGGCAGGCCGATGTCCAGCACGATCAGGTCGGGGTTTTCCTCCCGGCTGGCGTCCAGCGCGGCGAGGCCGTCGCTGGCAAAGACGGTTTCAAAGCCTGCCTTTTCCACAGCGAATCCGGTCACCTCAAGGATATCGGGATCGTCATCGACAACAAGAATGCGGGCTGGCATCAAATGGGGTCCTTCAATTCTGCTGCTGATAATAGGCTTGGATCCGCCACCTCCGAAAGCCCCATTCGCGCCAGTTGGTGATGGTGTTTCTGTACAGGTCATAGTGCATCGCGCTGCCGCAGACCTGCTGTCCGGTTCCGGTTTCAAAGGCATGGACAGCGGGGTAGGCACCGGCACCGAGACTGCAGATGTAATAGGTGTCCTGTTTCACCAGCGTGCTGCCATGGGTCAGGTTGTGGCGGGCGATGACCCCGGCGAAGTTCACGAAACCGCAGATGTAGAGAGTGCCCAGAAGGGCGGCAAAGCAGCGGCGCAGCAGCCAGGCATTGTCGTGGCCGCGGTGGATCTGCACCACGGTCAGCACCAGCCCCGCCAGCACCAGCCCCATCCAGATGAAGGCGGCCACTCGCAGGTAGGTCAGCGCGTAGGCCTGGACGTAATGGTGCAGCCTGATGGCGGCGGTCAGCACCAGGAACATGTTCTGCGCCAGCCACAGGTAGACCAGAGCTCGCAGGGTTTTGTCGGCGCCGGTCATGCTGCGGGTCAACAGTGTGAACACACCGGCCAGCAGCGCCGTCACCACGAGCGGATAGGATCCACGGTGGGCGTAAGAGGCATAGCTCATCCCGTCCGGCAGGGAGACGCTGCCGGTCAGAATGCCGAGGTCCATCACCGTTTGGACCAGAAACAGCAGGTTGAACAGCACCAGTGAATTGCGCACCGACACCGGATTGATCAGAAAGGCGGCCCTGCTGGGGCCGGCCTTTTGCAGGTTGGCGGCGGGCGCGGCGCTGCCCAGCCATGTCTCGCTGAGGTTGAGGCAGGGCCATAGCAGCGCCGCCATCATGGTCCAGAACAGGAGCCGCAGCCAGAAGTCCAGCTCGAACAGGCGGCCGGGGTCCAGCTCTGCCAGAAACTCCTCCAGCACCGGGTTGGCAGAGGCCAGCAGCATCAGGAAAACGGCGCCCATGAGCAGCGGCAGCGCCAGTGAGGCCGCCTGGCGGCGGGCGCCTGAACTGAAGTCCGAGGCAGGCACGGCGCGGAATGCATCGCGCAGCAGCAGCACGGCGCCGACCGTCGGCAGGCGCAGGGCGGTGCGCAGCGCCAGCCGTTCGCTGGCGGCCGGGCCGTAGACCGCCCAGGCCGTCAGGCAGATCAGGCCGCCGAGGCTGAACAGGACAGAAAGGAACTGCAGTTCAATTGCAGCAGGCAGGTTGCTGAGCAGGGCAAAACAAGCGGCACCTGCCCATTCCCGGGCTGTTGGGCGGCGGGGTTTCATCGCCATGACAGCGGCAGAGAGGATCAGCGCAAAGACAGCAACCGAAATGCCCGCCGGCTGGTCCCAGAACAGCCAGTCCGCAACCGCAACCAGCGATGCCAGAATCGGTATTGCATGACGCATCCTTAAAGAGGCGTAGAGCGGCCCCCCATCCTTGCGGCGGCGGGGCTGCGCCTGCGGCGGCCCGCCTGCGGCCTCCAGCCACCATGCATCCAGCCTGATGCTGTCGGGCACGCCGTGTATGACCAGTTCCTGCCTCATGTTCTGTCTCCTGCTTGCAATTTTCATTGCCTGCAGTGATGCGGCCTGCGCTTGCATCTTTGGCGTGCTGTCTCCGCAGGTTTCAGGGGGCTTTTGTGCAGATTTCGTGCAGGGCTGCCGGGTCAGCCCGGGCCGGGTGCTGCAGGCGGGGGCTGGCAGCTGCGGCGCACATCTTCGGCGAAAAGGGAGATCGCCCGCCGGTGCATTTGGCCACGGCGGGTGGCGAGGTGAAATGCCGTGACCCAGCGCAATTCCGGGCCGTTCACCTCCCGCAGCCTGCCGCCGCGGACCCATGCGTCCGCAAAATGCGCGGGCAGCGGGCCAAGATATTGCCCGGTTGCGATCAGCATCGCCAGGGCTTCCATGTTGGCGGCGGAGGCCGCGGGTTCACCGGCGGCAAGACCCGCAATCGGCAGCCGGTCATAGGACCGCTGGCAGAGCGGGTACTGCGCGATATCCTGCGGGGCGGCCTCCTGACCCTGAAGGGTGAACAACGGATGCCCGGCACCGCAATACAGCCGGTGCTCCTCCTGGCACAGGTCCTCATATTCCAGATCGGCGATCTGGTTGCGGAAGGGGGCGATGGCGACATGCAGCGCGCCGGTGATCAGCTGCTGCGTCAGCTCAGCAGGGGAGGCCACGGTAATATCGAGCTGCACGTCGTTCGGCCGCGACCCGAAACGCTGCAGCGCCTGTGTCAGGTTGAGGCCGGGCAGGCTGCTCACGGCGTCCGCCACACCAATGCGCAAATCGCCGGTCACGGTGCCGCGCAGCTCCATCAGCCCGGCGTCGAAGTCACGGGCGCTGCGCAGCATGCTGCGGGCCCTGCGGTAGACGGTCTCGCCGCGTTCCGTCAGCCGGAAGCCGGCGCGCCCGCGGTCGCACAGGCGGTAACCCAATGAGGTCTCCAGATCGCGGATGCGGATGCTGATGGCGGATTGGGTGACGCCAAGTGCATATTGCGCCTCGGAAAAACCGCCGCAATCCGCAACCGTGACAAAGGTTTCCAGCAATGTGTTGCGCAGCAGTTTCATAGGGGCGCTCTGTCTTTGAAATTGAGTGAATTACATGAAACTACCTTATGTAAAGAAAAGCAGCAGAATATTTTTTCATGAGAGCAGCTGTGATCAACTGCGTTGAAGCCTTGCAGTTGGAGACGCAAATGACCGGACATGGATATGAGACTGGCCGCCTGAATCTGCCGTTCACCGGCATCGCTACCTTTGGCAAGAAGCCTTATGTTGCGGATTGGGACAGCATTGACGCGGATGTTGCGGTCCTTGGCGCGCCCTATGATTTCGGCTGCCAGTACCGGTCCGGCGCGCGGTTCGGCCCGCGGGCGGTGCGCGAGGCCTCGACCCTGTTCAGCTTTGGCCATGCCGGCGCCTATGATCACGAGGATGATGCCACCTATCTGGGGGAGGATGTGCGGATTGTCGATCTGGGGGATGCCGACATCGTCCACACCAGGACCGGGGAAAGCCACGCCAACATTGAATTCGGAGTGCGGAAGATCCTGCAGGCGGGCGCGCTGCCGGTGGTGATCGGCGGCGATCATTCCATCAACATCCCCTGTATCCGCGCCTTTGAGGACGACTGCGCCAGGAACGGGCCGATCCATGTTGTGCAGATCGACGCGCATCTGGATTTCGTTGATGAGCGCCATGGCGTCACCGAGGGCCACGGCAACCCGATGCGCCGCGCGATCGAGAAGGATTACGTCAGCGGCATGACCCAGCTGGGCATCCGCAACGTGTCCTCCACGGCGCGGGAAGGATATGAGGATGCGCGTGCGCGCGGCTCCGATATCCTGTCGGTGCGGCAGGTGCGCAAGCTCGGCACGGGGGCGGTGCTGGACCGCATCCCCAAGGGCGCGCGGTATTATGTGACCATCGACATCGACGCTTTCTGCCCCTCGATTGCGCCGGGCACTGGCACGCCCAGCCATGGCGGTTTTCTGTATTATGACGTGCTGGAAATCCTGCAGGGGCTGGCGCAGCGCGGCGATGTCGCGGGTATTGATCTGGTGGAAGTCGCCCCGGCCTATGACCCCTCCGAGAGCACCCAGATCCTGGCAGCACAGCTGCTGCTGAATTTCCTGGGCTTCATCTTTCACCACAGGAAATAGGCTTAACTCCAGCTGCGGCAGCAGAAAGGAATTGTATTCACCTTTGCTGAAATACTCCGGGGAGCGCGAGGGGCCGGCCCCTCGTTCCTGCCGCTGCCGCAAGCGCCTCAGGGGGCCATCTTTCCCTCGGCAAAGATGCGGGCTGCGGTCACGGCCTCCGGGTCCGGTTCAACCCCGGTGAAACCCAGCAGGTAGCCCTCCAGCCGGGCGGTGCGGGCTTGCATTGGTTCGCGCACTTCCAGCGCGTGGTAGCCGCACTGCATGAAATAGAGGATCCGGGCGCGGGCCTCCGCCTCATAGGCGGAGTAGCCGTGGCGCTCATACATCGCCGTCACCGCGGCAAGGCGCTGCGCATCTGCCGCGTCGATCCGGTTGCGCACCTTGCCGTCGCGGCGGGACCATTCGCGGACCGCGAAGTCGAGGCTGGCATCAAACAGGTCCGGGTCGACAAAGCAGCGGAAGAAGTTGCAGACCGCCCAGGAGATATTGGCGGCGGGCAGGTTGCAATGGTCAAGGATGGGCGCGGTGTTGCGCGCCTCCCAGTCGTCCAGCAGCGCCTCCAGCAGGTGTTTGCGGCTTTTGAAGTACCAGTAGAAGCTGGAGCGCGAAACGCCGAGCCGTTCGCCGATCGCCAGCACTTTGACCCCGGCCACCCCTTCGCTGACCAGCAGGTCGCGGGCCACGTTCAGCCAGTCCTCCGGCGTGACCTTCACATGGCCGCTGAGGGGTTCCTTGTCGGGGTTGTCCCGGTGCAGCACCGGGGCGGCGCGTCTGGCCATGTCAGCTCTCCGGCGGTGCGCCGCCTTCGGCGGTGCGTTTGGCGATGAAGCTTTTAAGCGCTTCAACGCGGGTTTCATCCGTTGCCGGGCGGTTATCATGGGCGAGGATCTCCTGCCAGACCCGGGTTGCGCGCTGGCTGGCGTCCAATGCACCGCGCTCAGACCACGTGCCGAAATTGGCATACTCATGCACCACGGGCTCATAGAATTCGGTGCTGTAGCGGTCCATGGTCTGGGGGGCGGCAAAGAAATGCCCCTGCGGCTCCACCTGTGTCAGGGCGGTTGCATAGCCGATTTCATCTGACCCGGCCTGGGCGCCTGCGCAAAGCTCGGCAATCATGTTGAGCACTTCGGCGTCGGTGATCAGTTTCTCGTAAGAAACCGACAGCCCGCCCTCCAGCCAGCCGGCCGCGTGGATGATCACGGTGGCGCCGGCCATCAGGCAGCCCCAGAGGCCCATCTGGTTTTCATTGGCCGCCTGCACGTCGTTGCAGTTGGATGCCGACCCTGCGGCAGAGCGCCAGGGCAGGCCGAGGTGGCGCGCCAGCTGGCCTGCGGCCAATGACGCCTGAAAATGCGCGGGTGTGCCGAATGCAGGCGCGCCGGACTTCATGTCCACGTTGGACGTGAAGGTGCCGTAGCACACCGGCGCGCCGGGGTTCGTCAGCTGGGTGAGAGTGAGGGCGGCCAGCACCTCCGCGTGGCTGAGGGTGATGGCGCCTGCGACGGTGATCGGCGCCATTGCCCCCATCAGAGTGAACGGCGTGATGATCGAGACCTGCCCGTGGCGGGCAAAGTCGATCAGCCCCTGCGCCATCGGAATGTCCAGCGTGCGCGGGCTGTTGGTGTTGATAATGGTGTAGCAGCGCGGCTCAGACCGGAATTCCGCGTCCGACACCCCGCGGAAATCACGGATCATCTCGAAACAGTCCATCACCTGCGGTGTCCCGCGCGAGAAGATGAAGGGGAACTTGTCGGTCCGGGTCATCTGCGCCTCGGTGGTGAAGTAGTGGCGCAGATGGATGGGGACGTCCTGCGGCTCCACTTGGGGAGAAATCATGTGGAAGACATCGAAGTGATGGGTGAGCTGCAGATATTCCAGATAGTCCCGGGCAGAACCTGGGCGGCGGCCGCGTTCAAGATCGGTGGCATTGGGCGCGCCAGCGCCTGCCTGAAACACCAGGCTGCCCAGTTCCAGCGTGATATCGCGCTCACGGGTGCCCGCCCGGCAGGTGATCGAGCGGGGCGCGGTGGCCAGCGCCGCCTCCACCATGTCGCGGCCGATATAGACCATTTCGCTGTCTTCATCGACACGGGCGCCGCCTTTGGCGTAGAGACGGCGGGCCTCCGGCAGCAGCACCTTCATGCCCAGTTCCTCGAGCATCTTCAGCGCGGTGTCATGCATGTCCGCGATCTGATGCGCCGGGAAGACCTCCATCAGCGGAAAGGGGTTTTTCAGCTGGCGGTAGTTTGGGTTGCGCTTGGGCGCAGCCTCCGCTGCAGCCTTACGGCCGCGCCGCCGTTCTGAGCGATCCGGTCTCATGAGTGTTCTTCCTGAGGATGAAGGCGCACCATCTGGCGCGTCACGTTGTCAAAATTGGCGTTCGCGCCGAACTGCGGCGGGGCGGTCAGTTCTACGCGGCTGGTGCGGGCGAGAATGGCGCGGGCGGCCACCTGGGTTTCCATCCGCGCAAGCGCAGCACCCAGGCACATATGGGCGCCCTGGCCAAAGGCGAGGTGGCGGTTGGGGCTGCGGTCCGGGCGGAAGGCATCCGGTTCTTCGAAAACTGACGGGTCGCGGTTCGCAGCCGTCAGCCAGACCACGACGCGGCCACCCTTGGGGATGGTGACGCCGTGCATTTCCACATCCTGAAGCGCAAAGCGGTCGATGTTGCGGATCGAATTGCGCATCCGCAGGCATTCCTCTACCGCGCCATCGGTCAGGCCGGGATCTGCACGCAGCCGGGCGGCCTGCTCGGGGAATGCATCCAGCAGCCGCACGAAGTTGGTGATAAGGTTGGTTGTGGTCTCGTTTCCTGCCAGCAGAAGCAGCATCGCCATCGACAGCAGTTCTGCCTCTGTCAGCTGCTCGCCCTCGGGACCAGCGTTTCGGAAGGCGGTAAACAGTGCCTCGCCGTCCCAATCCGGGCGGGACAGGAAATCGCGGAAGTAGGCGGTCATTTCTTCGCCCGCCCTGCGCCCGCGCTCGGCCAGAGCCGGGTCCATCTCCGGCAGCCAGGTGACTGCGCCGGAGTTATCACCAAGAACCGCAGTCCATTGCCGGATCTGCTCCATGTCTTCCGGCGGCAGGCCCAGCACCTCGCAGATCATGGCAACGGTCACATGGGCCGCAAAATCCTCGACCAGATCGAATTCACCGGCCTGAAGCGCAATGTCCATGCGCTGATCCACCACCTTTTGCACCGCCGGGCGCAGGGCTTCGATGGTCTTGGCCATGAAGACCCTGTTGGCGATCATCCGCAGGCGGCGGTGCTTGTCCCCGCCGGCAGAGATCATGTTGTTGAACAGGAAACTGAGGTTGGCCTCTGCCAGCGCGCCGCCGTCCTGCAGGCTGCGGTCTGAAGAAAAGACCTCTGGCGAAAGCAGCACCTTGCGCACGTCGTCATAGCGGAACACATGCCAGCTTTCAGTGAGTCCGGGCGACAAGTGTAAGACCGGGTGATCCTCTCGCATATGGGCCAGCACCGGATATGGGTTTTCCCTGAACTCCGGGCTGGTGAGGGCATTGAACTTATGCAGCAGTGACACCGGATCAGTCTCTCATCGCTGTGCCGGCAGGGTCATACGGGGACGGTGCGATCACCCGTGCGGCACGCGCCTGCCCGACAATGTGAACCGTCAGTTCCGTGCCTTCTGCAGCTGCGTCGCGGTTCACCATTGCCATGGCGAGCGACTTGCCCGTGGTGTGGCCGTAGCCGCCGGAAGTGACAAAGCCGACGCGGGTTTCGCCCTGCCAGACCGGCTCATAGCCGCTGGCATCTGCATCCGTGGCGTCCACTTCCAAGGTCACAACAACCTGCGCCGGGCCGCCCGCATCGCGTTCCTTGAGCGCGGCGCCGCGGCCGGTGAAATCCTTGTCCCAGTCGATCCAGCGGTCCATGCCGGTTTGTGCCGCGGTGTAGCCTTGGGTGAATTCGGCGCTCCAGATGCCGAAGCTCTTTTCCAGCCGCAGGCTGAGGAGTGCGTTGAAGCCGATTTCGCGGATGCCAAGGTCTGCGCCGGCCTCCAGCAGGGTTTCGCGCAGGGTGATGTGCTCGGCGGCGGAGCAGTGGAGTTCATAGCCCAGCTCACCCGCGACCGAGAGGCGGCCCACCTTGAGGCGCAGCATGCCGATGTCGAAGGTTCCGCAGCCCATGAAGGGCAGGTCCGTGATGGGGCCGTCCGTCAGCTTTTCCAGGACCTTGCGGCTGTTCGGGCCGGAGAGGCTGAAGCCGGTGACGGCATCACTCACGTCGCGCACCCCGACATCCTCGTCCATGTGGTCCTGGAACCAGCGCATGTGCCATTCGCGCAGATAGTAGCTGCCCATGATCCACCAGGTGCCGTCGCCTCAGTTAAAGACGGTGAGGTCGCCCTTGAGACGGCCTTCGGGCGACAGCATCGGCGCCAGTTTGGCGCGGCCCGGTTTCGGCAGTTTCGACGCCAGGATGCGGTCGAGCCAGGCCTCAGCCCCGGCGCCTGAGACCTCAAACCGGGAGAAGGCAGAAATATCCAGAAGCCCCACGGCCTCGCGCACCGCTTTGCATTCTTCTGCGACGATGCCAAAGGCGTTGGAGCGCTTCAGGGTCGGGGTTTCGGTGAAGTCTTCCGACGGAGCAAAGTAGAGCGGGATCTCCAGCCCGTAGCTGGCGCCCCAGCGGCAGCCTGCGGCTGTCATGCCGTCATAGGCGGGGGCCTTCTTCAGCGGGCGGCCTGCGGGCAGCTGCTCGTTCGGGTAGGTCATGACGAAGCGGCGGGTGTAGAACTGGCCAGTGGTTTCCTTGATGAACCGCTTGTTCTGGGCGTAGTCGCCGAAACGCGCCACATCCATTCCGAAAACATCCGCCTCGGGCTCGCCGTGGATCATCCATTCGGCCAGAGATTTGCCGACGCCGCCGCCCTGCAGGAAACCGGCCATCACACCGCAGGCGCACCAGTAGCCGGGCTTGCCGCGCACCGGGCCGACCAGCGGGTTGCCGTCGGGGGCAAAGGTGAAGGCGCCGTTGACCCAAGTCTTGACACCGGTGGTTTGCAGGGCCGGGTAGCGTTCGAGGCCCAGCGTCAGTTCGCGCTCAATCCGGTCGGGATCTTCCTGCTGCAGCTCGAACCCGTATTCCCAGGGCGCGCCGTCCATCATCCAGTGCTGGTGGTCGATCTCGTAGATGCCCAGCAGAATGCCCTTCTGGTCCTGGCGCATATAGGTGAAGCCTTCGAGGTCGACGGTCATCGGCACTTCGAAATCGAGTTTCTCCAATTCGGGGATGGTGTCGGAAATCAGATAGTGATGGTTGAGCGGTGAGACCGGCAGTTCCACGCCTGCCATGCGGCCCACCTGCTTGGCCCAGAGGCCTGCGGCATTGACCACATGTTCGGCGTGGATGGTGCCCTTCTCGGTCACGACCTGCCATCCGCCCTCCACCTGGTGCAGTTCGAGCACCCTGTTGTGCTCAATCACCTCGGCGCCGCGTTTCCTGGCAGCCCCGGCATAGGCGTGCACGGTGCCGGTGGTGTCGACATAGCCCTCGCGGTCGGCCCACATGCCGCCGAGAATGCCCTCGGTGGACATGATCGGGCAAAGCTCGCCCGCTTCCTGCGGTGTGATCAGGCGGCAGTCGTCGATGCCGATCGACTGGAAGGTGCGGAAGGCCGATTGCAGCCATTCCCAGCGGTCCGGGGTGCCCGCCAGCGTCATGCCGCCGGTCATATGCATGCCGACAGACTGGCCCGATTCCTGCTCGATCTCTGACAGGAGGTCGATGGTATAGGCTTGCAAGCTGGCGATGTTGGGGTCGGCGTTCAATGCGTGGAAGCCGCCTGCTGCGTGCCAGCTGGACCCGGCCGTCAGCACCGAGCGTTCGATCAGGCAGACATCACGCCAGCCGAATTTTGCCAGGTGGTAGAGGACAGAGGCGCCGACAACGCCGCCCCCGATGACAACAGCACGATAGTGCGACTTCATGGCCCTTCTCCCTGTCTGCCGCCGCAGGAGGTTCGGGAACCCCCCCGAATCCTCACATTGGACACATATGTCTAATTGATCGGCGATCCTGGACAGTCTTGTCCAGAAAAATCTGACGGGAGCCTTCTGCCGGCTGTGCTACGGGCCGGGCGCAACGGGTGCGGGTTAGGCCTCTGCCCAGGTGCCCGTGCGTATGGTCTGCGCGGCAAACCTGCCGGGGCCGGTCCGCCAGGGCAGGGCGGATTCCAGCCACAGGCACTTGTGCAAGGTGAAGCGCCAGCCGCGCTGCGCGTCGTCAAAGCCTGCCAGATCCGGGTGGCCTTCCTCCAGCAGCTCCACCGTGCCGGTCAGCAGCAAAAGGCTGCCGGTCTCGAAGTCCGGGAAGGCCAGGCCCGCGCGCGGGTTCAGCAGGAAATTCCCAAGCGTGTTGAAATGGTTGTTGCCCCGGAAATCCGGGACTGTGAGGGTATTTGCCGTCACTTGGACAAAACCGGGCCGCCCGCCGCGGTGGGAGACATCGACGCCTTCGCGTTCCGGGTCATCTGCGGCGGGGATGTGGCTGGCAACAAAGAACGTATCGGCCTGTGCGATCCGCGCGCTTTGCTCCGGCGGCAGGGTTGTAAAGCCCTGCAGAGTGGCAGGGGGCTTGTCATCGGCGGGGATCAGATCGCGCTCCTGGATATACTGCGGGCAATTGCCAAAGGACTGGTCCACCTGCAGGGTGAAGCTAGCCGGGCTTGCTGAAATCACGCGCCCGTTCAGCCGGTTGCGGCGGCGGCTGTGCAGCTCAATCCCCAGCAGCCCCAGCGGTGCGCCCACGCGGATGGCGGCATGGACCGGATCCCCGGCCGTTCTGTTCAGCGCTATCTGCAGGTGCTCCGGGTCGGGCGAGACAGCAAATCCGGGCGGACCGCTGAGCAGGCTGGCCCAGGGCCAGCCGTCCGCGTCCACGGCACCGGCCGCCAGGAACGGCAGCTGGGCAAAGAGCTCCCGGTGCTCTTCAGGCATGAAGGGGCGGATCATCCGGCGGCCCAGAGTCTCTGCCATGTCGCGCTTGCCCGCGCGGCGCTGCATTTCCTGTTCGCCAGCGTGGAAGGGTGAGGGGCTGTCTGCATCATGGGGCATGGGAACCTCCTGTAGCTGAAGCGATGCGGCGGCGGCCCGATTGACCGCCGCCAGCGGGGTCAGGCTGCAAGGCCGGCCTTGGTGGCGGGCATCGGCTTGAAGCCTTTCAAGGCTTCAATGTTTGCCAGCAGGGCGCGGACATTGGGGTAGGGCTCCAGCGAGATGCCGCCCTCTGGTGCATGGGCGACATAGGAGTAGACGGCCACATCGGCGATGGTGGGGGCTTCGCCGACCAGGAAGCGGCGGCCCTCCATATGGGCGTCGATCTTGCCCAGCACGCGGGCCGCGACTGTGGCGCAGAACTCGGCGTTCAGCGGCGCGTTGAACACGGTGATCAGCCGCGCTGCCGCCGGACCAAAGGCAAGCTCGCCCGCAGCCAGAGTCAGAAACTTCTGCACCTCGGCCTCAAGAACCGGATCGGAGGGCAGCCAGGATGGCGCGTATTTGCGGGCCAGGTAAACCAGGATGGCATTGGAATCGCTGATCACTGCTTCGCCGTCCTCGATCACCGGCACCTGGCCTGCGGGGTTCAGCGCCAGGAAGGGCGGCTGTTTGTGCTCGCCGCTGGCGAGGTCGACGTTCACCACCTCATGGGCGATGCCGGTGAGGCTGGCGAACAGCTCTACCCTGTGGGCGTGGCCGGAGAGGGGGAAGCTGTGGATGCGGATCTGATGTGCCATGTCTGGGGTCCTTTGCTGCGGCAGGGGCCGCTGGTTTCTAAAGACACCCGGTAGATACACTCTGCCGTACATGGCGATAATATTCCAATTCATGGAATGCTTATGTACATTTCGTTCATAACTGATGCCGGAGGCCCTGGGATGGACAAGCTGGACTGCATGCGCGCCTTTGCCGCCGTGGCGGCGCAAAGCTCCTTTACCTCAGGTGCCCGGCAGCTGGGGATCAGCACCAAACTGGCCAGTAAATATGTCGCCCGGCTGGAGGAGCAGCTGGGGGCGCAGCTCTTGAACCGCACCACCCGCAAAGTGACGCTGACCGATACCGGCCGCGCCTATCTGGAGCGCTGCCTGCCGCTCTTGGATCAGTTCGACGAGCTGGAAGACGTAGTGCAGCTGCGCCAGCAGGAACTGGCGGGCCCGATCCGCATCACCGCACCCACAGGGTTCGGCAGCCGGGAACTGGTGGAGGCGCTGCAGCCGTTCCAGCAGGCGCACCCCAAGGTGGAGGTAGAGCTGGTGCTGTCCGACCGGCATCTGCCGATGCTGGAGGAGGGGGTGGATCTGGCGGTCCGTTTCGGCACCTTGAGGGATTCGACGCTGGTGGCCCGCAAGCTGTGCAGTATGCGGCTGGTAGTGGTGGCGTCGCCTGACTATCTGGCGGCAGAAGGCGAACCGGCAGAGCCGGAGGCGCTGGCCACTCACAACTGCCTGCTGCAGATGACCTCGCCGCAGCCCGATGCCTGGGTCTTTGGCAAGGGTGCTGCGCAACGGACCGTCACCGTCGGCGGCAGCTTCCGCGCCAACTCGCCTCGGGCGGTGGCGCATATGGCTGCGAGCGGTCTCGGCATTGCCCGCTGCCCGCATTACACCGCACTGCCGTTTCTGCGCGATGGCAGGCTGCAAGTGCTTTTCGAGAAACAGGAAACCTATCCAACAGCGCTGTTTGCCGTCTATCCGGCCAGCCGTCATCTGACGGTGCGGATCCGGGCGCTGATTGATCATCTGGCGGGTTGTTTCGGGCCCGGTTGACCGGTGCCGCCTGCTCAGGGTTTGCAGTACCGTTTCATCTTTCCCGAAATACTCCGGGGAGCGCGAGGGGCTGGCCCCTCGCACTTGCAGCAGAGACCTCCGGAAAGCACTTGCAGCAATTGGGGCAACAAAATTGCCCGAATTATTTTATACTTGAAATATATATTCAAGCCTGCGTAGGCTGATCCCGAGGGCTGGCGCAAGATCAGCCGTAACGATGCCGGCTGCAGCGGGTCTTGGCTTCTGCCGGGGCGGCGTTAAAGTCGCAAGCATTTGATCAAGAACCCAGGCCTCAAGGGCCGGTCATATTCTGGGAGGAAAGACGTAATGAAGACCCTTCGGATGCTCGCCATGGCGGCTGCGGTTCCGGCGCTGGCTGTTGCAGCCCAGGCTGACACCAAGATTGGCATGATCACCACATTGTCCGGCGGCGGCGCGGGGCTGGGTGTGGATGTGCGCGACGGCTTTATGCTGGCGATTGAACAGGACGGCCGCGAGGGCGTCGAGGTGGTGATCGAGGACGATCAGCGCAAGCCTGATGTGGCGGTGCAGATTGCAGACCGGATGATCCAATCCGAGAAGGTGGACATCCTGACCGGCATCATCTGGTCGAACCTCGCAATGGCAGTGGTGCCCGCGGCAACTGCACAGAATGTGTTCTACCTGTCACCGAACGCAGGCCCCTCGGCGCTGGCAGGCAAGCGCTGCCATCCGAATTACTTCAACGTCGCCTGGCAGAACGACAACCTGCATGAAGCCGCGGGCGCCTATGCCAATGAGGCGGGGCTGAAGAACAGCTTCATCCTGGCGCCGAACTATCCGGCGGGGCAGGATGCGCTGACCGGCTACAAGCGGATGTACGGCGGCGAGCTGGCCGGTGAGATCTACACCAAACTGGGCCAGACCGATTATGCAGCCGAAATCGCGCAGATCCGGGCGTCGGGGGCTGACTCGGTCTATTTCTTCCTGCCCGGCGGCATGGGGATTTCCTTCCTCAAGCAATATGCGGGCAGCGGTGTGGATCTGCCGGTGGTCGGCCCGGCGTTCTCGTTCGATCAGGGCATCCTGCAGGCGGTGGGTGACGCCGCACTGGGGGTGAAGAACACCTCGCAGTGGAACAAGGACATCGACAATGAGGCCAACGCCGAATTTGTTGCCTCCTTCCAGGCAAAATACGGCCGTCTGCCGTCGCTTTATGCCAGCCAGGGCTTTGACACTGCCAATCTGATCCTGAGCGCGCTGGACAAGGCGGAGGTGTCTGACCAGGACAGCTTCCGCGCGGCACTGAAAGCGGCGGAATTCGCATCGGTCCGCGGTGATTTCAAATTCGGCGACAACCACCACCCGATCCAGGACATCTATGTCCGCGAAGTGATCAAGGAGGGCGATGTCTTCACCAACAAGATCATTGCCACCGGGCTGAGCGACCATGCCGACGCCTATGCAGGCGAGTGCAAGATGTAAGACCTGACCCGGACGGGGGCGCCTGAGGCGCCCCTGCACACGGCAAGACTACCCCTTCGGAAAATCAAATGACCTATATTCTAGTTCTGGAGCAGATCCTGAATGGGCTCCAGCTCGGGATGATGCTGTTCCTGATGGCGGCCGGGCTGACGCTGGTGTTCGGGGTGATGGGGCTGATCAACCTGGCCCATGGCTCGCTCTACATGGTGGGCGCCTTTGCCGCCGCCGCAGTGGCAGGCTGGACCGGATCCTTCCTGCTGGCGCTGACCGCAAGCCTTGCCGCCGCCGCGGCGGCCGGCGCCCTGATGGAGCTGGTGGTGATCCGGCGGCTCTACCGGCGCGACCATCTGGACCAGGTGCTGGCGACCTTTGCCCTGATCCTGATCTTTTCCGAAGGCACCCGCTGGCTGTTCGGCTCCTTCCCGCTGTTTCTGGATGTGCCGTCCTACCTTTCGGGGCCGGTGAGCCTGCCGGGCGGCATTCAGTATCCGTTGTACCGGCTGACGATCATCCTGATTGGTTTGGCAGTTGCTGCCGGGCTGTTCCTGCTGATTGCGCGCACCCGCATTGGCATCCAGATCCGCGCAGGCGAGGCTGATCGCGAGATGATTGCCGCGCTTGGCGTTGATATTTCCAAGCTTTACACAGTCGTGTTCGCTTTGGGCGCGGCGCTTGCCGGGCTGGCGGGCGCGCTGGTTGGCGCGATCCAGTCGGTGCAGGTCGGCATGGGCGAGCCGGTGCTGATCCTGGCCTTTGTGGTCATTGTTATTGGCGGCATCGGCTCCATCAAGGGGGCGCTGGCCGGCGCGCTGTTGGTGGGGATGACTGATACGCTGGGCGGCGTGTTCCTGCCGCAGCTGTTTGCAGTCTTTATGGACCCGGCCAGCGCGGCCTCTGCCGGGGCGTCGCTGGCCTCGATGCTGATCTACATTCTGATGGCGGCAATCCTCTTGGTGCGCCCCTCTGGCCTTTATGGAGGGAGCGCATGATGCTGACGCGCGAGAGCCTGCTCAATTGGGCGATGATTGCGGCGCTGCTGATCGTGCCGGTGGCGGCGTGGTCGCTGGATGAGCCCTTTGTCATCACCTTGGCGACCAAGGCTGCGATCCTGGCACTGGCAGGGGTTGGGCTGAACATTGCCCTCGGCCTTGGCGGGCTGATCAGCCTGGGCCATGCGGCGTTTTTCGGGATTGGCGGCTATGCCATGGGCATCCTGGCCGCCCATGCCCAGAATTATGAGCCGCTGTTTGAATGGCCGTTCCTGTTTGAGGGCAGCAACCAGATGCCGCTGATCTGGCTGGTGGCGGTGGTCTTCAGCGCGCTTGCCGCGCTGGTGATCGGGGCGCTGTCGTTGCGCACCTCCGGTGTCTATTTCATCATGATCACCCTCGCCTTCGGCCAGATGCTTTATTACTTTGCCATCAGCTGGAGCGCTTATGGCGGCGAGGACGGGCTGTCGATCTGGGTGAGGAATGAATTCCCCGGCCTCAACACGCTGGATCCGATCCAATTCTTGGCCATTTCCTATGTGATCCTCTGCCTGGCTCTGGTCTTTGCGGCGCGGCTGGCGCGTTCGCCCTTCGGGCTGGCACTGGCGGCGGCGCGCCAGAATGAGGACCGGGTACAGGCGGTAGGCCTCACGCCGTTCACCCTGCGGCTGACGGCTTTTGTGATTTCCGGGGCGATCACCGGGCTGGCGGGCGCCCTGTTTGCCGATCTGAACCGGTTCGTCAGCCCGACCATGCTCAGCTGGCACACCAGCGGCGAGATCATGATCTTTGTAATACTCGGCGGGGTGGGGCGGCTCTATGGCCCGGTTGCCGGTGCCGCGCTTTATATCCTGCTGGAGCATCTTCTGGGCGGGATCAGCGATTACTGGCAGATTTTCCTGGGCGTGCTGCTGCTGCTCATCGTGCTGTTCGCCCGGGGCGGGCTGATCGGGGCCATTGCGGGACGGGAGAAGGCGCATGGCTGATGTGGTCCTGAAAACACAAGCCCTGAACAAGAGCTTTGGCGCATTGCAGGCAAGCCGCGACGTTTCGCTGGACCTTCGGCCGGGCGAAATCCACGCGCTGATCGGCCCCAATGGCGCTGGCAAGTCCACCCTGATCAAGCAGATTGCAGGCAATCTGGCGCCGGACAGCGGCACGGTGGAGCTGCTGGGGCAGGATGTCACCGCACTGGACACAGTGGCGCGGGCCCGGATGGGGCTGGGGCGGACGTTCCAGATCTCCGCGCTTGCGATGGAATACACGGTGCTGCAGAACGCGGTGCTGGGGGCGCTTGGCGGGCGGGGCCGTGTGTTCCATTTCTTCCGCAATGTGATGAAGGATCCGGAATTGCTGGAGCGCGCGCACGATGCGCTGGAGCGGGTCGGGCTGACACAGGACGCAAACCGCCGCACCGCTGACCTGTCGCACGGCCAGCGCCGCCAGCTGGAGGTGGCGGTGGCGCTGACGCTGAAGCCCAAACTGTTTCTGATGGATGAGCCCATGGCGGGCCTGGGTACCGCCGGGTCCAAGGCGCTGACCGGGTTCCTGGATGGCTTGCGGCAAGAGGCGCCGATCCTGCTGGTGGAACATGACATGGACGCGGTGTTTGCTTTGGCGGACCGGATCAGCGTGCTGGTCTACGGCCAGATCATTGCCACCGGCACCGCCGATGAGATTCGCGCCAACGCCGAGGTGCGCCGCGCCTATCTGGGTGAGGAGGACGCCGCATGAGCCTGCTGTCATTGCAAGGGGTTGAAGCGTCGTACGGAGCGGCGCAGGCGCTGTTCGGCGTCGATCTGGAGATCGGCGAGGGCGAGGTGGTGGCGCTGATGGGCCGCAACGGCATGGGCAAATCCACCACCATCAAGACGGTCTGCGGCATGCTGGCAGCTTCCAATGGCGAACTGCGGTTCGACGGCCACGACCTGCGCCAGCTGCCGTCGCACAAGATCGCGCGGCTGGGTGTCGGCCTGGTGCCCGAGGGGCGGCGCTGCTTTGCGCCGCTGACGGTGGAGGAAAACCTGACCGCCGCCGCACGCCAAGGGCCGTGGGATTTGACCAAAGTGGCAGAACTGTTCCCCCGGCTGGAGGAGCGCCGGACCCAGGCTGCCGGGTCGTTGTCGGGCGGGGAGCAGCAGATGCTGACCATAGGCCGCGCATTGATGACCAACCCGCGGCTTCTGATCCTCGACGAGGCGACGGAGGGGCTGGCGCCGGTGGTGCGGCAGGAAATCTGGGCTGCCATCGCCCGCCTGAAACGCGAGGCCGGGCTGTCGATCCTGGTGGTGGACAAGTCGCTGAAGGAGTTGTCTGCCGTGGCAGACCGGGCGGTGATCCTCAACAAGGGCAGCAACGCCTGGGAAGGCCGGATTGCCGAGCTGCCTGCGGACGTCGCGGACCGGTTCCTCGGTGTCTAGCTAGAGTCCAGTAATGAGACTTATGTTAAATTAAAATGTCCGGGAGCAAAGGGTTTGGCGGCTGGCTGAAGTCTAACTCCAGCCAGCCGGTCCGTGTTCAAGCGCTCAGCCTGTGCGGGTCTGCCGCAAAACCTTGATCTGTGCTTTCTCCGCCCAGGTCAAAGCGGCCGACGATGTCGGTCAGGCTTTGCGATTCGTGCTGAAGCAGCTGGCTGGCGGCGGCAGCCTCTTCGGACATGGCGGCGTTCTGCTGGGTCATGTTGTCCAACTGATGCATGGCGCCATCAATCTTTTCCAGCCCGCGCGATTGCGCTCGGACCCCGTCTGCGATCTCGGTCACAAGTCCGGACACTGCCGAGACCTGCTCGATAATCCGGGTCAGTGCGTCGCCGGCGCGGCCAACCATGGCAACACCATTGGCGACATGCTCTTCGCTGGCGGAGGTCAGACCCTTGATCTGCCCGGCAGCATTGGAAGCGCGTTGCGCCAGCGCCCGCACTTCAGAGGCGACCACGGCAAAGCCTGCACCGGCCGGGCCTGCGCGCGCCGCCTCGACGCCGGCGTTCAGCGCCAGGAGGTTGGTCTGGAAGGCAATGTCGTCGATCATGTTGATGATCTTTGAAATCTCTGCGGAGGCCTCCTGGATCTGATCCATCGCCGCCACCGCTGATGTCACCACATCGGTGCTTTGTTCTGCTTCGCTGCGGGCACCGCGCATGGTGTCGTCCATGCGGCCCGCGCGCTCGGCGGTGTCGCGGATGCCGCCGGTCAGCTCACGGATGGAACCTGCGGTTTCTTCCAGCGTTGCGGCCTGGCTTTCGGTGCGGTGCGCCATCTCGGTTGCTGCGCCGCGCTGTTCTTCGGAGAAGCGGCCAACGTTTCCGGCGGCGCCGACCACTTCGGCCATGGAGCCGCGCAGGCGTTCGAGGCTGCGGTTGAAGTTTTCCCGAAGGGTTTCGTAATGACCGTCGAACGGTGCCCGGATGTCGCAGGCCAGGTTGCCGCGCTGCAATTCTGAAAGCGCTGCGCTCATGCTTTCGACCACGGCGGCTGTATGGCGGGCGGCTTCCACCTCGCGGGCGGCAGCCTCATCCGCCTCCTTCAGCTTGCCGCGGAAGGTGTCGAGGCTGCGCGCCAGATCGCCAAGCTCATCACCGCGGGCAAGGCCCTGGATTTCCGAGTTGTAGTCGGCGTCGGCCAGCGCATTGGTGGCTTCGCGCAAGGCGTGGATTGGACGGGTGACGCTGCGCGCCGCCAGCCAGGAGACTCCAATCGCCGCCAGAAGCGCCGCGCCGATCATGCCGGCGGCGATCATGCGGATGCGTTCGACCACGGCAAAGGCGGTGTGCTCATCGGTTTCCAGCACCAGCGACCAGTCGAAACCGGGCAGGTCCAGCGGCATCACCTGGGCAATGGCACGTTCGCCAAGCGAGGAAGGAACTCCCTCAAATTGGCCTGCCTCATGCGATTTGGCGGTCTTGATCTGCGGTGTTTCCGGCAGTTTCTGCAGTGCCGGGAACAGGCCCCCGACCGAGGACGGGCTGCGTGCCACGCCATCGCTGCTGACCACATAGATGTTCTGATGGGTGCCGCCGGAAAGGTTGCTGGTCAGGGCCTTGACGACGCCATCGGTGCCGAGCTGGATGGCGATCACCCCGGCAATTTTACCGTTCTTGGCAAACACTGGCGCGGCCATGAAGGCTGCGGCGTCCGGACTGTGGGTGTAAGCGGCGAAATCCGCCACTGCGATTGTGCCTGCCTCTGCTTCCAGCGCAGCTTGGAACACCTGCGACAGACCGCTGTCAGGCGTTTCCTGGACACCGGTCATGAAATCGTCCTGTTTCTTGACCGAATAAACAACCTGCCCCGCGGGGGTGATCAGATAGAGATCCTGATAGCCATTCAGGCGCAGGCTTTGCAGGAAAGTGGGGTGATAGGTGACATGCGACTGGTTGTAGTATGAGCCGTCGCCCGCATCCGTCAGCTCCTCCCGCTGGTCTGCGGCGTTTGGGTTGCCGGCGGCATACGTCTGCTTGAGGTAAGCAATCGGGTCGTCTTCCTCGACCATGCCGATCACCCGTTCGAAGTTGCTGATTGCCCGGAACACTGCAGGCTGGCCTGCGAGGCTGGAGACGTCTGAGCGTGCGGCCTTGATCAGGAAACCCAGTGCCTGTGCGCCGGATTTGGCTTCGATCTTCTGGGCCGCAAATGCATTTTCGCGGATGCTGCGCTCAGCCATGGAATAGACCAGCACTGACACGGTGACGAGGAACACACCTGTCAGGGCCACCATGATCAGCGGCAGTTTCAGCTTCAGCGGCAGTTTCGTTAGTCGGGGCATGGGCCAGGGTCTCCTGCAGTCTGCGGCGCCCGGTCGCACCGGGGCCTTGAGGAGTCATAATCCGGAAAGTCCTGACAAAACGTGTACCGCAAGAGTGCCGTAAATGAAGTTTTCCGGAATCTTTGCGGTTTTGATGCCGCAAATTTGAATTGTGTGCTCTCACGGCCGGAATGATGCGCAAACCCTTTATTTTTTTGGGTTGTTCCGAACCCTAGCGGCAAGAGGCCGGTTGCCCGGGTGACGCAAATTGTCAGGCATCTATGTGTTCATATTCGTCAGATTTACATCCGCAAACTGTCTTTGGGGTCTGTCTGGAGATTGGCCTGCGCAGGTTTTCAAGTTGTCATTCAAGCCAAACCGGCCCAAAAATCAGCTATGGACAACAAAGACCACGACATACTGCGGCTGATCCAGGCGAATGCGCAGCTGACTGCAGAGGCGATCAGCCAGGAAGTCGGCCTGTCAGCGCCGGCGGTGCAGAAGCGGCTGAAGAAGCTGCGTGATACCGGGGTGATCGAAAGGGAAATCGCGGTCCTCTCGGCGGCCAAGATGGGCCGCGAGATGACAGTGATTGTACAGGTGGTTCTGGAGCGCGAAAGCCGGATGCATCTTGATGCCTTCAAGCGCAAGATGCGCAGGGCGCCGCAGGTGCAGCAATGCTATTACACGACTGGCGAAGCGGATTTCATCCTGATGGTCATCGTCAAGGACATCAAGGAATACGAGACCTTCACCCAAGAACACTTCTTTGATGAATCCAATGTCAGCCGATTTACGTCCTCGGTTGTGATGGATCGGGTCAAGGTATCGCTGGATATCATCTGACGCCGGCAGCGCCTGCTTGTCCTGAAACGCCCGGCTGCCGACCGGAATGCGCTGCGGTCAATTGGTCGAGAAACAGCCTGGTGATGCGGTTCATTGCCGGGCGCTTGCGGGTGACGGCTGCAAATTGGCTCCTGTAATAAATCTGTTCCGGCAGAACTTTACGCATCATCCCGTCGCGGACAAATTTGTCGGCCAGGTGGTCAGGCAGAAAGCCAAGATAGCTGCCTGACATGACGAGGATGGCCAGTGCCTGTTCGTTCTGCACCTTGGCGGCGCGGCGGAAGCCCAGAGTCTGGCCAACGTGCAGATTGGGAGAGTTCACCCGGATGCCAGCGTAATTGGCCGCGCGCACGTCCTCCAGGCGGAGGGCGGCGTGATCGCAATCCATGAAAGGATGCCCCTTGCCGCAGTAGAGAAACATGTCTTCGCCATAAAGCGGCGCGTAGTTCAGGCTGGGCGAAGGCCGGTGGAGCGCCAGAATGCCTACGTCGGTCTTGCCGCCGATCACATTGGTTTCGATCACGTTGGGCGGCTCCAGAGACAGGTCGATTTCCACCGCGGGGGCCGCCTTGTTGAAGGCGCGGATAGCACCGGCAACAAAGGCTTCCGGGTTTGAGGCGCATTGATCGAACAGCGCAATGCGCAGGGTGCCGGCCAGCTGCTGCTTAATTTCATTCACCTCAGCCCGGAAGCCCGAAACGGAGAGCAGCAAGCCCTCTGCGGATTTCAGCACCTTGCTGCCGTCGTCGGTCAGCGAAAACCCGGCCGGGCCGCGGTGGCACAGTTTCAGGTCCAGCCGCAGTTCCAGATCGGCCAGATATTTCGATATGGTTGACTTGCCGATGTTCAGCTCGGTTTCTGCTGCCGCCAGGCCGCCGCTTTCGGCGACGGCTTTGAACACACGCAGCAATTTCAGGTCAGCATCGGCGACATGTTTGAGGTTTGATTTCCGGGCCATCAATAGGTTCGATATATGTGAAACTTTGCGTTCAAAAGTTTACATTCAAGAAACCACAAACGCAATGTAGCTTCCGGCAGACCAAGGCTGGAACCGGCTGGCAGATGCGCTGTGGAGGGCGCGCCACCCCGGACCTTGGGCCCCAGAATGACAATACGGGAGGAAGTTATGTCATTTCTCAAGAAGGTCTGCACCCTGACAGCAGCCGTTTCCGCCGCTGCGCTGCTGACCGCCGGCGCTGTTTCCGCCAAAAACTTCAAGATCGCCGTGGGCGACGGTGCCGGCAGCTCGCAGGAAGGCACCGGCAAGTTCTTTATCGAGGCGCTGGAAGAAAAATCCGGCGGCAAGCACACCGGCACCATGTTCCTGAACGGCCAGCTGGGCTCTGAGCAGGACACCGTGAACGAGGCCGCAATCGGCACCTTGGACATGTCGCTGCTGGCAATCAACAACGTCACGCCGTTCTCGCCGACCGTTGGTGTGTTCACGCTGCCTTATGTGATCCTGTCGCTGGAGGATGCGGAAAAGCTGACTCAGGGCCCGATTGGCCAGGAGCTGACCGAAAACACCATCCGGGACGCCGGCGTGCGTATCCTGGCCTGGACCTACACCGGTTTCCGCCGCCTGACCAACTCCAAGAAGCCGGTCACCACCGTGGCTGATCTGCAGGATCTGGTCATCCGCGTGCCCAAGAACGAAATCATGATCGAAACCTACAAGGCCTGGGGCATCAACCCGACTCCGATGGCCTGGTCCGAGACCTTCACCGGCCTGCAGACCAAGGTTGTTGACGGTCAGGACAATCCCTACACCACCATCAACTCGATGAAGTTCTACGAAGTGCAGGAATATGTGACCAACCTGCGCTACATCTTCTCGATCGAGCCGCTGATCGTGTCTGAGGCGGTGTTCCAGGATCTGTCCGAAGAAGACCAGCAGATCCTGATCGAAGCGGGCAAGGAAGCCACCCTGAAATCGGCCCAGTACCTGCGCGACATCGAAGCCCAGATCAAGGATGAGCTGCTGGCCAAAGGCATGCAGATCGACGATCCGGCAAATGACGAAGCCGAGTTCATCAAACTGGCAACCGAAGCGGTCTGGCCTCAGTTCTATGACTCCATCGGCGGTGTCGAGAAGCTGAACACTGTGCTGACAACCATCGGCCGTGATCCGGTCCAGTAAACCTCTGGCCTGAATGTAAAAAATAACAAAGCAGCGCTGCGGCGCTGCTTTGCACAGGGGAGGAGACCATCATGTTCTGGAAATTCCTGGACAACATAGAAAGCTATATCTGCCGGATATTGCTGTCCGGCTTTGTCATTCTGCTGTTTGTGCAGATCGTCTCGCGCGAGGCATTCGGCCATTCGTTTTCGTGGATCGAAGAGCTGTCGGTCTACATGTTCGTGTGGTTCGTCTACTTTGGGGCCAGCTATGCCGCGCTGAAGGGCGCGCATAACCGGGTCACCTTCCAGTTCAAGTTCCTGCCTGCAGGCTGGATCAAGTACATCGAGGCCTTTGCCGACCTCTTCTGGCTGTTCTTCAACTGCTATTTCCTGTGGCTGGCCACTGATTTCGTCTTCAACAAGATGAACAAGTTCTGGAAGTCGCAGACCTTGGGTATCGAGATGAAATACATCTACATCGTTCTGCCCATCGCCTTCGCGCTTATGACGATCCGCATTCTGCAGGTGAATTACCGCAAGCTGATCCGCGGCGAAGATATCCACGATCCCGACCAGATCGACCTTGATGAAATCAAGGCCGCTGCTGGCGCGGACAAGCGCACGTAACCGGGAGGCACTGGACTATGGAAACCGAAATCGTCACGATCCTGTTTGGATCCTTTCTGCTGCTGCTGCTTCTGGGGGCGCCGATCACCGTCGCGCTGGGGGTGTCGTCGCTGCTGTCTTTCCTCTATCTGGACGAAAACCCGATCAAATTCGTGCAGATCGCCTTCACCTCCGTCGGCTCCTTCCCGCTGATGGCGCTGCCTGCCTTCATCCTGGCCGGCGCTCTGATGGAGGCCGCAGGGATTTCCAAGCGGCTGATCAACGTGGCCGAGAGCCTGGCCGGGCCGTTTACAGGCGGCATTTCCGCCGCCACCGTGATGGCGTGCCTGTTCTTCGGCGCGATCTCCGGCTCCGGCCCGGCTACCACGGCAGCTGTTGGCATGCTGATGATCCCGGCAATGATTAGCCGCGGGTATGAAAAGGGCTATGCCTCTGCGGTCACCGCCTCTTCCGGCGGCTTGGGCATCATCATTCCGCCGTCGATTCCGATGGTGATCTTTGGCATCGCAGCTCTGGGCATGGCGCCGCCGCCGGAAGCGGTGGAGAAATACGGAACCTTCCAGTCGGTCTCGATCTCCAAGCTGTTCATCGCCGGGTTCATGCCCGCCTTCCTGATCGCCACCAGCCTCTTGATCCTGAACTTCTTCATGTCCAAAAAGCGCGGCTACAAGGGTTCTGCCGACGGCTGGTCGATCCGCAATGTCGGCTGTGAGATGTACCGCGGGTTCTGGTCGCTGATGGCCCCCTTGGTAATCCTGGGCGGGATTTACACCGGCTTCTTCACCCCGACCGAAGCGGCCATTGTGGCGATCTTCTATACGCTTGTGATCGGTGTGTTCATCTACCGCGAACTGACCTGGTCGTCGCTGTTCCAGTCGCTGGAGGCGACCACCTGGCTGACCGGGCGGGTGCTGCTGATCCTGTTCACGGCCACCGTGTTCGGCCGCTTGCTGGTGGAAAACCAGATACCGGCGATGATTGCGGACAGCATGCTGAGCTTCACTCAGAACCTCTATGTGATCTGGGCGCTGATCATCTTCTTCCTGCTGTTTGTCGGTATGTTCATGGAGACGCTGGCAACCATCCTGATCCTGGTGCCGGTGATGCTGCCGGTGGCCTATTCGGTGGGCATCGACCCGATCCACTTTGGCGTGGTGATGGTCTGCACCCTGGGCATCGGCTTCCAGACGCCGCCATTGGGGGAGAATCTGTTCATCGCCTCGGGCATCTCGAATATCTCGATCGAGACGATCTCGCTGCGGGCCCTGCCCTTTGCGGCAGTGAACACGATTGCGATTTTCATCATAGCCTTCTTCCCGGAAATCTCGCTGTGGCTGCCGCGGCTGTTCGGCTACTGATCTGAAAGGAGACCGGCATGAAACCGATGATCACAAACATCCTGTTTGCAACCGACTTGTCGCATAACTCCACGCTGGCGCTGCGCCATGCAGCCAGCCTGGCCCATGCGACCGGAGCGGAAATCCATGTGCTGCATGTAAACGAGCCGATTTCCGAGGATGCGCGCATCACGTTTGAGATGTTCGTGCTGAACGATGAAACCCGCAAGACAGCTGCCAAGCGGCGGCATGAGATGGTCAAGCAGATGCTGGCTGAGCGGCAGGCCCGGTTCTGGGCGTCCTTTGAAGGCGACGAGGCCAGGATCCGCGATCAGGTCACCTCGGTTGAGGTGACCGACGGCCACCCGGCAGAGGTGATCCTGCGCCGTTCGGTCGAGCTGGGATGCGACCTGATCGTGCTGGGGGCCCATGACCACGGGTTCTCACATACGTTCCTGGGCACTGTGGCCAAACGGGTGCTGCGCCGCTCGCAGATCCCGACGCTGGTGGTGCCCTACCAGAACGGCGCGGACGAGGACTGATCCTCCCCGCAGGCGGCTTCCCCTGGCTGCCTGCAAAGACCATCCCTGCAACAGGTGTCAGCCCTTTGCAGGGATGGTTCTGACGTCCGGGTGCAGGTTCTTGTACGGGAACGCACCCAGATCACAGGGAAACACACCGGGAGCCGCAACCGGATAAACGGCGCTGGCGATGGGCTCGAAATCGGCGCGGAAATGGGCGGTGCTTTTCACGCAGACCGTTTGGAAACGGGCCGGGTCCAGCCCGATATGTGTGAAATGCGCCAGGTCGAGGCATTGATTGCGGATGCTGGTGACAACCAGGGTGATGTCTGCGCCTGTCCCATGCAGCCGCAGCGCCGCTGCGGGACCCAGCTCCGCTACTCCGCCGCCATACATTTCTCCGCTATAGCGGCAGCGGCCATCGCCAAGCGCCAGCACCTTAAACTCCGCTTCAAACGGCTGGTCGCCTTCTGCGCCTGAACGTCCGCCAAGTGCTGTGCTGAGGATGCCGCCCTGCCCGGCTTCATGCGCCGCAGCGGCGGTTGCGGGGTCATGAAACAGCCCCATCAGAACGCCCTGCGCATCGGCCTGCGCCAATGCCGCCAGCAACCCGGTGGTGTCCGAGGTGCCGCCGGCGCCCGGATTGTCCTGCACATCCGCCAGCACAACCGGCATGCCTGCGCGCGGCTGGCAGGCAATCTCTGCCGCTTGCTGCGGTGTCAGCATCGGGTGGCTGAAGTGCGGTTCCAGTTCGGCAAACAGCGCGGCGATACGGTCCGCGGCCTGCGCGGCTGCCGCGTCCGTCCGGGCATAGGCAACGCAGGAGGGCCTGGTGTCCGGAAAATCCGCTGCGGTGAACCCCAGCGCGATGTCTGCCTGCACACCCGCCTGCTCCAGCGGCGGCAGCGCGGCATAAAGCTCCCGCGCAGGCGTGGCGCTGGTGTATTGCGCATGCAGCGGGATCAGGCAGTTCATCTGCCGGAACGCCTTGTGCAGCCTGACGCCCGCCAGAAGGTGCTGCAGCACCGGCACGCAGCGGGCGCCGGTTTCCGCCATGTCGAGATGCGGATAGGTGCGGTAGATGGCGATGTAATCGGCCAGTTCCACCGATGCCGCAGAGATATTGGCGTGCAGGTCGAGGCTGACAACGATGGGCAGCTCAGGCCCGGCCCAGGCGCGCACCCGCCTGAGCAGTTCCCCTTCGCCATCCGGGTGGCCTTCGGTCACCATCGCACCGTGCAGTTCCAGAAAAATGCCATCAAGCGGCCCTGCGGCGCGCAGGCCGTCCAGAATTTTGGCACAGACGGTTTCAAATGCCGCGTCGGTGACATGCGCTGAAGGTTCCGCTGCGCACCACAGGATGGGGACCAGCTCCAGCCCGGCCTGCTCTGCCGCCTTGGCAAAGCCTGCGACGGGCAGATTCATGCCGCGGGTCCCGGCGACGACCGCGTCCCCGTGCAGCATGGCGGGCCAGGAATCCGCCATCTCGAACTCTGCCAGCCCGGCCTTGGTGGTGCCGAAGCAATTGGTTTCATGCTGAAAGCCTGCAATGGCGATCCGCGGTTTGGCCTGCATCATCACTGCTCCTGCGCCCAAACGGTCTGCCCGCGGCGGATGGTGCGGGTGACCTTGGTGGTCTCGATCTGGTCCGGATTCTCCAGCGGATTGCGGTTCAGCACCGCGAGATCCGCCAGCTTGCCCGGTTCGATGGAGCCGCGGGTATCTTCCTGAAAGACTTGCCAGGCGGCCTCGATGGTCTGGGCGCGCAGGGCCGACAGGGCGCTGATCCGCTGTGCCTCGCCCAGACGCCGCCCGCTGGCGGTCAGCCGGTTCACCGCGCAATGGGCCAGGTGGATGGGCCGGGTCGGCGTCACCGAGGCGTCATTGTGGATTGTGTAACGCACGCCGAACCGCTCAGCCGAGGCGCAGGGGGAAATCCGTTCCGCTCGCTCCGGCCCCAGGAAGGTGTCGTAATGGCGGTCGCCCCAGAAATGCACATGCGCCGGGAAGAAGCTGACAGCGATCCCCAGCTTTGCCATCTGCTGCAGCTGATCATCGCGCAGGGCCTGGCCGTGGATGATCGTGTGGCGGTGATCTGCGCGCGGGTTGGCCTCCAGCGCCGCGGCCACTGCATCAATGAACATCTGCGCGCCGGCGTCGCCGTTGCAATGGCAGTGGATCTGGTAACCCAAATCGTGCAGCTTTTGCACCTCGCGGCGGTGTTCGGCGGCATCTGCGTAAGACATTCCGCAGGGGTGCGCCGGATCCACCGGCTTGTGGTAAGGCGCGCTGAGCAAGGCGGTTTGCAATTGGAAGGCCCCGTCGGTGAACAGCTTGCGCGGCCCAAGGGTGAAATGCGGGTTGCCGGGCCAGTCCAGCGCATCAGGTCCGCTGGACAGTGCCGGTTCCAGTTCCCCGATCGGCAGCAGCATCAGGTCATACCCCGGGTCCTGATCGGCGGGCAGCGAGGCGAAATGCTCCAGCATCTGCCGCGTGGCCCAGGCGTTCTGGGCGAAAGTGACGCCATGCGCCAGATACTCGTCGCGGCAGCTGTTGAATCCGGCCCAGAAGCGGTCGCGGTCAATGAGGAAATCGGTATCGCCCATTTCCCCCATTGCCGAAAGGCCTTCGATCAGCCCGGTCAGAGCGCCGGTTTCCGGATCGCGCCCGAAACGGCCGCCTAGCGGGTCTGGCGTCTCGCGGTTCACACCGTGCAACTGCAGCGCCAGCGAGTTTGCCGCGCCGTTGTGGCCGGAGGCATGGATCACCCAGACCGGGTGCTCGGTGGAAACACTGTCCAGCTCGGCGCGTGTGGGCATCCTGCCCTCTGCAATCGCGGTGTTGTCGAACAGCACCCCCATCACCCATTCGCCCGCCGGGGTCTCAGCCGCCTTGGCCTGCAGCCGCACAAGCGCGGTCGGGATGTCAGGACAGTCGCCGCTGGGAGCAGAGGCGAGGTTGACCCGGAACAGCCGGATGAACCCGGGATCGGGGAAATGCCCGTGCGGGTCGATGAAGGCGGGGATCAGGGTCTGTCCCTGCAGATCCACCTCAACAGTGCCCGCAGGCATCTGCGCGCGCAGGTCCGCCTCAGCGCCAACAGCGCGGATTGTCTCGCCTTCGGTCAGCACCGCCTGGGCGCAGGAATTGGCCGTGTCCATCGTCAGGACAACGCCGTTGAAATACAATGTGCTGGTCATGGTCTTTCGGGTGTTGAGGGGTTTCGGGCAGAGAGCCGTCAGCTCAAGGGGGCAAGGCAGCGCAACCCGTGGCCTTTTTCGACCTCCCATTGCGGGGTTTGAATGCAGATCTCCTGGGCAAACGGGCAGCGCTCGCGGAACTCGCAGCCTTTGGGGCGGCGCAGCAGGCTGGGCGGCTCGCCTTTCAGGGCGATGCGTTCCAGCCGGGCGTCGGGGTCGGGTTCCGGGTTCGCGCTCAGCAGGCAGCGGGTGTAGGGATGGCGCGGTTCCTTGAAGATCGCCTCGGTGGTGCCTTCCTCGACCAGACGGCCCAGATAGAGGATGCCCATCCGGTCGGCCACGTGGCGCACGACGTTCAGGTTGTGGGTGATGATCACCATCGCCAGCCCCAGCCGTTCGCGCAGGTCGTTCATCAGGTTCAGCAATTCGCCCTGCACCGACACGTCCAGACCCGCGGTGGGCTCATCCGCCAGGATCAGCTTGGGTTCCAGCGCCAGCGCGCGGGCGACGCCCACCCGCCGGGCCTGCCCGCCCGACAACTGATACGGGTAGCGGTCGGCAAAATGCGCGGGCAGGTTCACCATCTCCAGAAGGCGCTTGGCTTCGGCGTCCAGATCGCGGTCCTTCATGCCCTGGATGCGGTAGGGTTCGGTGATCAGGCTGCGGATCGTCAGGCGCGGCGACAGCGAACCGACCGGGTCCTGAAACATCATTGCGATGTCCTTGCGCAAAGGGCGCAATTCCCGTTCCGAGGCGCCGCGGATTTCCCGGCCGTCGAATTTGACCGACCCTTCCTGCGCAGGGGCCAAACCGGCGATTGCGCGGATCACCGTGGTCTTGCCAGAACCGCTCTCGCCCACCAGCGCGTAGGTCTCGCCCGGCTCCACGGTGAAGCTGACACCGGCCAGCACATTTACCGGGCCGTAACTGGTCTTGAGGTTTTTGACATCCAGCAGGCTCATTCTGCGGCCTCCTTGTGGTTCAGCCAGCAGGCGGCGTGGTGGCCGTCCTTCAGCTGTGTCAGCGGCGGCACCTCAGCCGCGCAGCGCGGCATCGCCTGGTCGCAGCGGTCGCGGAATATGCAGCCGCCGGGCAGGTTGGCCAGATCCGGCACCTCGCCGGGGATCGTTGGCAGCACGCGGGCGCGCTCCTTGATGTGGCCCGGGTCGCAGTCGATCAGGCGGCGGGTGTAGGGGTGCTTGGGATCGTGGAAGATCTCGCGCACCTCGCCGCTTTCGACCACTGCGCCCGCATACATCACCACCACCCGGTCGCAGAGTTCTGCAATCACCCCCAGATGGTGCGAGATGAACAGGATGGCGCAGTTGAACTGCTGCTGCAGTTCCTGCAGGCGCTCGATGATCTGCACCTCCAGCGTGGCATCCAGCGCCGTGGTCGGTTCATCCGCGATCAGCAGGTCGGGTTCCGACATCAGCGCCATGGCGATGGCGATGCGCTGGCGCATGCCGCCGGAGAATTCATGCGGGAACTGGTCCAGCCGGGCCTCTGGATCAGGGATGCCCACCGCGCCCAGCATCTGTGCCGCACGGGCGCGTTTTTCGGCCTTGGACGCCTTGGAGCGGTGCTGGATATCCAGCATTTGCCGGCCGATGGACAGGACCGGGTTATGGGTCTGCATCGGGTCCTGGAACACGATGGATATGTCAGACCCGCGCAGATCGCGCATCTTGCGCTCCGGCAGTTGCAACAGATCCTGGCCCTTGAACCGTACCTCACCCTGGCGGAATCGCGTGTTGGGTGCGGTCAGCCGCAGGATCGACGAGATCAGGGTGGACTTGCCGCAGCCCGATTCCCCGACGATGCCGACAATCTCACCCTTGCGCACATCAAAGCTGATATCGCGCAAGGCCTTCAGATCACCGCGGGCGGTTTCATAATCGACGCTGAGGCGGTCGATTTCCAGAAGCGTATTGGTCAT